>CAZKZI010000031.1:0-25262 GCA_964557205.1 uncultured Lentisphaeraceae bacterium | reverse complement strand
AGACATCGGCGCTGGCCGGGGCAAGCGCTTTGTCGGCATGGGGGCCGTTGGGCTGCGCCACGCAACCAGAAGTGTCTTGAAAAGGAGCACTGAACAGACGTATGATTATAGAGATATGTAACCATCAACCATCAACCATCAACCATCAACCATCAACCATCAACCATCAACCATCAACCAGTATCGCTGCGCTCGTGCTGCCCGTGTCGAATGGTCAAACAACTCAACAAACAGGAATAACACGTTGTGTGTCACTTGTCGGGTTGAGGCGCAGCTTCACTAGCGAATGGTGAGGAAACTTACCAGGAGGGCGCGTTATCATGCAGTTCAGACGCAGAAGATTCATACAGGCCATGGCCGCAGCAGGCGCGGTGGGAGGCGTTGGCCTAGCGCGCGCGCAAAAGCGTGCTCCACAGTTCATGTTCGGCAACTGTGGTATCCCGAAACAAGCAGCAGGGTTCAAAGCCGCCGGCTTTGAATACCTTGAGGGAAGAGTCGCCGAGATGTTCAAGCCCAACGTGTCCGACGCGGAGTTTGCGCCGACGCTGGCCATGCTCAAAGCCTGCGTGTTGCCGATCCGGGCGTGCAATTGTTTTTTCTCGAAAGAATTCCGGCTCACCGGGCCGGATGCCGCCCACGAGCCTGCGTTGGAATACGCTGTCACAGCCTGCCGACGCGCGGACGAGATCGGCGTGCCTTTCATCGTTCTGGGTAGCGGCGGTGCGCGAAATATGCCTGAAGGGTTCGATCCTGCCAAAGGCAAAGAGCAGTTCATCACTTTCTGTCAGAAACTCGGCGACCTCATCCGGGACTGCAAGGTCACGGTCGTGCTTGAGCCACTGCCCATACGCAGCACGAACCTCCTCCACAAGGTCGCGGAGGGCATTGAATATGTGGATGCCATCAACCGCCCGCGCATCCAACTGCTGGCCGACATTCACCACATGCTGAGTGAGAAGGAAGGCCCTGACTCGATCCGCAAGGCGGGCGCGCGCATACTCCATTGCCACATCGCGGAACTCCAGGGCGGATCGCCTCCCGGAACGCACGGCGAGGACTTCCGCGGCTATTTCAGCGCACTCAGAGAGATCGGGTATGTAGGCGGCGTTTCCTGCGAATGCTCCTGGTGGCCCAAGGAAAACCGCGATGCCGCGTGGCGTAAAGCGGTCGCCACCCTGTGCGAGCAGTCAAAGGGGTAATGGGCGGACGGAGCGAGCCACCAAATGCGAAAGGCAAACATGAAACGACGCGTTTTTCTAAAGACTGTGACACTGGCGGCAGGGGGAACGCTGGCGGAAGCAGCGTGGGCACAGGCGGCTGCAAAGAAAGCCTGTCTACATTGTTTTTCGAAGTCGCTCCAGTGGCTGGACTATGATGCGCTGGCGGAAATGCTCGCGCAGGCCGGTTACGGCGGCATTGACCTGACAGTGCGGCCGAATGGACATGTTTTGCCCGAGAACGTGCAGCGGGATCTGCCGCAGGCGGTTGAAGCCGCACGCAAACAGGGGCTGAAGGTCGGGATGATCGTTACGGCGATCGCCGCAGCCGATGACCCGCTGGCCGAACGCGTGCTGAAGACGGCGGCGCAGTGCGGGGTCAAGGTCTACCGCATGGGCTATCTCCGCTATGACGACAAACGGGGTGTCGAGGACGAACTTGAAAAGTTTCGCGGGAAGTTTAAGGCGCTCGAGAAACTCAACAGGACGTGTGGGATCACGGGGTGCTACCAGAACCACCGGGGCATGAGCGAGCGGAATTTCGGCGGTGTGATATGGGATCTGCACGCGGTGCTGAAGGGGCTGAACCCGCAGTGGATCGGCTGCCAGTTTGACGTTCTTCACGCATCTGCCGAAATAAGCGATTCGTGGGTGACCAGCATGCGGCTCATCGCGCCTTTTATCCGTAGCTTATGCCTCAAGGACTACGCCTGGACGGGTGAGGACAAACGGCGGCTTCTGTGTGTGCCCGCAGGCGAGGGGGTCGTGGCCTGGAAGCGTTATTTCGAGCTGGTGAAGGAACTCGGGGGCGGAGGTCCGGCTTCAGTCCACTGCGAGTGGAAGTTGTTCACGAAGGAGGAGCAGGCGTTGCCTGAAGCCGAGCGACGTGCGGTCGCGCTGCGCAAGCTGAAACGCGAATGCGATTTCTTTACGTCGCAATACGCGAAGTACGGGATTGCGATGTGATCGGCGCGGACGACCCAGAATAACCCATCACGACCCGGAAGCACTTAGAAAAAGGAAGGATAGCACATGAAACGTAGGGAGTTTTTAAAGGCGGCGACGCTGGCGGCGGGAGCAACAATGATGAATGGATGCGTCTCGGTGGACGCGGCAACTGGAGGAACGACGATGAGGAAAACGATTACAGTGGCGGATACGGGGTGCGATTTCGAGCGCGAGCCGCTGCTGAGGCCGTTTGGTTTCAAGGGCGGCTACCTGACCAACGTCTGGCAGAGCGCGGCCATGATCCGCAGCATCAGCGGCAAGCGCGGCATCGGCCTCTGCACGCACAGCACGCTGTGGAGCGATGCCAAGGTGTTCGCGTCGAACACCGAGTCCGGCGGGAACGCGCTGATGTTCGCAATGACCTCGTACGCCCTGCGTGTGCTGAAGGGACGGACGTTCACCGATCCCGTGGCGCTGAACGACGAGCTTTTTAAAGAAGTTTACGAGTACGGCAAAGCGATCACGGGCAACCCGAAGCTGCGCCAGACCTTTGCGCTGAACGCGCTGGTGGGCGTGGACAACGCCGCGTGGTTGCTCTACGCGAAAGAGAACGGGATCACGACGTTCGATGGCCTGATTCCGGCCGCGTATAAGCCCGCGTTGTCGCAGCATCATTCAAAGGCCGCGGCGATTCCGCTGATGGCCTATACCATTCCGATCAAGGAAATCACAGCGGAGGTGGAGGAAGGTTCCTTCTTCATGAAGATCAAGATTGGCCAAAAGGGCACGCAGGAAGAGATGCTGGAGAAGGACATGGCGCGGGTGAGCGCCATCCACGCGGCGCTCGATGGCTGCCGCACGCCGTACACAAAAAGCGGTAAACTGCCGTACTACTTTGATGCCAACGGCCGCTATGAGAAAAAAGAAACGTTGTTGCGCCTGATTGACCACCTCAAGAAAATTGGGGCGTTCGATCAGGTCGCGATCATCGAGGAGCCATTCGACGAAGAGCGCGAAATCGAAGTGCGGGATATCTCTGTGCGGTTGGCTGCGGACGAAAGCGCGCATACAGACAAGGACGCGGTCACCCGTATCGAGATGGGGTACAAGGCTATCGCGCTGAAGGCGATCGCCAAGACGCTCAGCATGACCATGAAGATCGCGCAGGCGGCACACGAGCGTGGTGTGCCGTGTTTCTGCGCGGATCTGACGGTCAACCCGATCCTGGTGGAGTGGAACAAGAACGTGGCAGCACGCCTGAACGCCTTCCCGGGACTAGAGGGCTTGGGACTGGTCGAGACCAACGGCCACCAGAATTACAAGAACTGGGCGACCATGCGCAGCTACTTGTCGTATCCAGACGCGCCTTGGTCGAAGATCGATCGCGGCGTGTTCAATCTCGATGCGGACTACTATGAAAAAAGCGGTGGGATTTTCGCGCCGATGCCGCACTACGAGGCGATGTTCCCATAGCTTACCAATTCACCTCAAACATCCTGAAATCGCGTGGCAACAGGTCTACCTTAAGGGTGTGCCCGCGTGTTTCGAGCGTCTCGCCCGTGAGCACATCCGTGACACGCATGCCGCCGATGGCTACGCCAAGCTGTTCGGGGTCAATGTCTGCCTCGGCTAAGACCGTTTCATCCCCCCAGTTGAAGAGGACCAACAACGCTTTTTGATTGTTATAGTGGAGGATGGATTTTATTGTTCCCGGGGCTGTTGTTACACCGGAGTCGGTCTCCCAGTAGTAGGCGACTTTCATTTTGTTCAACGGGAAGGAGAGGCGGGCGTTAATGATCCGATTGACAAGTGCCGGATAGTAGGTTTGTCCGTCGATATGAGAGTCATGGATCATAAGCAGTCCCATCAGGTCACGGGTGGTGGCCATTGTTGGAGATGTTATCGGAAGTCCGCGTGCCGCAACACTGGTGATCTGCGGCAGGAAGTCGGCAATGAAGCCGAAGGGTTTGCCCATGTGCTGGACCTGCAGCACCTCTTCAGTGAGGAATCTGCTGTAAAATTCGTTGCCGACTATACTTCTCGCATGGTTAGGACTGGTATACTTTTCGCCATCGTAGTAAATGGAGATGAAAGACATTGCCGGGATGACCATCTGTTGCGAACAGTGCCACATGATTCGCGGTTCCCAGCCGTTGAGTTGACTGAAGATGATGTAGATGCGCTTGGCCATTTCGCGCATGGCGAATACGTTTCCTTGACCGGCCCATTCGCCCTTGTAGTCAATGTAGCCGCAGCCGTGATCCGGATTCGTGCATGCGTACAACTGTTGATCCAGATAGATCGCCGACAAACCAGTCCGCTTGACCAATTCTGCCAATTTCCACACGTGGTAGTCCTGAAAGGACGAATTGTAGCAAAAGCGTTCAGGATAGGAATCCGGTTTCCATTGGATGTCGCTCCAGTCGTTACCCTCCGCGGTGTGCCGCGGCAGGGCGAGCAACTCTTCCACAGCGTGTCCTCCGGGAAGACGGTTCTCCTGTCTGTATAGCGCCCGCTTTTTTTTCGCCAGGGCCTCCTCAGGCGATTCCTTCACCCTCCGCATCTGGTCCCACTGTTCTTTCCAGAACATCACCTCGCGCTGCATTAGCCCCGGGTCGGAAACTGGGCCGTAACCATTTTTTGAAAACCGGTACATACCGAAATACTCGACGGAGGAGACAGGCATGATTTCCCTGCCTTGGGACCGCACTGCCTCCACATCTGCGCGCGCTTGTTCCGGGTAGGTGTCTTGGAACGGGTAATAGTAGCCGTCGCCCCATCGAACGCGCTGTAGGTTCGGGCAGTCGTTGGTCCTGTTCTTCCAGCCTACGCGGGTGCGGAAATCCGCGGGACGCGGGCGCATGGGTGTTGTTTGAATGCCGAAGATCAGCTCAAGCGGTTTGGCGAGGCTGAAGGATTTGTCGGCAAATTTGATCCGCAGAGAGCGCCCGTTTTCGGTTTCAGAGGTTATCTCCTGGATGTCCGTCTCATCCCGAATAGGCCAGCCCGCAATGCTGTCGGCAAACCAGCAGAAGCCGACCTCGCGGTCGCCAAGCCAGATGATCTCGCGGAATGCATCCAGTTTGATCCCCTCTGTTTTGACGGGACCGGAATCCGACATCGGGGGATAGGCTGCGCCCCGGATCAGCTGGCCGTCCACGTTGATGCCTGTACGTGAGCCGGTCCAATTGAAGAGGACAGAATGACGGGCTTGCAGCGGTATCTCAAGCAGCAGGCCTTCAGCGCTACCACCGTCTGTAGATGACAGGCGCATGTGCACCTTGCCCATGCCGTCGAATTCGTATCCGGTGTTCAGTTCTAGGGTAAAAGTTCCCACGCGGGAAATGGTTTTGACCCTGACGAGGCCGTCGTGTTTCCGTTCGACAGAAACTTCGGCCTTTCCAAATTCGAGCCAGCGACCTCGGGATTTCACCCGGATGGTCGGTTTGTCCGATAAAAGCTCGATTTCCTGACTGCGCATGGAGACTGGCAGAATGGTGTTTTTATAGCGATACAGCTTTCCCCAGCAACCGATCGACTGCCCCGACACTGTCATCGGAGTCCAGGGGGGCGGAGCGACCTCATCTTTGCCGAGTGTGTTGCCGAGCCACTCCTTGCTGATTTTCAGGGTTTCCTCAAGTTCGGCCCGCGTCCATTTCCGTGTGTACACGGCGTCGTCCGGCGTGGCGGCGGTTGCACGCATCACAGGGTCACAAACAAGGCAGAGCGCCGCGATGAGGCAGCGGCTGTATTGGACGAGGCTTTTCCGACGCATCGGGTTCGATTCAATCATTCGTATGGCATTCATTGTGCCGCCCCCCCTTCGATTCTCGGAAACCCGACAATGTGGTAATAAATGTATTTGGTGCCGTCTTTCACGTAAACTGCGATTCGTCCGTAAGAGTGAACGCCAGTGGAGCTTTCCAAATCCAGGGTTACAGTTTCCTTCCCCTTCCAGACGACCGATTTTTCGATAGTTGTTGTTGGTAGAAGGTCGTTCCCGCCGTAAAGCTGTATGCCTGCGGTTAGGCGGTGTGATTTTCGGAGTCCATTAATTCCAAGTGATACGGAAGCGAGGTTGTCTTTGACCGTCCAGTCGCCCAGTCGGAGTGCCGGAACTTTCGGGTCGAACTGTAGTTCGCCCATGGAGGCAACATTGGTTTCTCCTCCGTCAGGATAGGACCAGGTTAAGCCAGAGTGTTTGTCGAGGAGTTTGATGGTCCAGATCTCGCCCGGGGCGGGTCTGGGTAGGTCGATATCATCAAACCGCGCGACAAACTCGGCTATCCGTTGACCGTTTGTGATTGAAGTAGCCCATTGCCACTTGCCGCGCCACTGATTGTCCCTGACGGGCAATACCTGCCGCTGGGTCTGAGTGCCAGACAAAGTTCCCGTGAACTGAAGCAGTCGGCGCGGATTCTCGCCACTGACAAACGGCGGCCCTATAAAAAGGTTGAGGCCCTCGGATTGTTCGCCCGTATTTTCGCGCTCCGGCTCGCGGGAGGGTGTTGTGCAGGTTTTATTCGGGGCGGTCATGGCAATGTATAACCAATCGTCTTTATAACCGATGTATCCAGTAAGGTCTTCAGCCGCAAGCTGACCGTCGCGGATGGCTGCCCAGCCGGTGAATTGCGTAGCGTCATCCCATTCGTTTGCGGCCAGGTGCCCATCCACCTTTGGTGGCGTTTTCAGCAGGGGCGCTGTCAGGAGCCGTGGTCTCATCTGGGTCTCGTTCAGGAAGAGGGCCAGAAAACGTTTCCGCAAGGCGGGTGGATCAAAGGAGCCTCCCCGACCCAACAGGGGCAAGGTGAAGGCCGTGCCGGGATTGCCGCTAAGCGCCAGTTGTTCAAGTGTTCCGTTGACCTTGATTGTTTTGATCTCCCGGGCTGGGAAACCATCCACGGTCAGGCGAAGCTGTTTTTCCAAGACGGTCATGCTGACATGGTGCCAGCCTACGCTGCGGTGCAGGATTTTCTTTCGCGGCATGTTCTTGGCCCATTGCGCGTCGTCCCAGGCGTAGACGGGATATATAGCCGAGGTTTCGCCGTCAGCTCCGAAGGATAGATTGCTTTTGCCCGCGACCTTGGACAGCACATATGTTTGGGCGCCCACAGTGAGACGGCAGAGTTCGACGGCATCGTTTCCGGTGGCGTCCCAGGCCAGTGGCTGGAACCAGAACTCGATGAAACAGGAGGATCCCAGATCGCGGCATTTCCATGCGAGCGCACCCTCTTCAATGTATAATGCCGGCTGTTCTTCAAGTCGGCCCTCAGTCGGATCGGCAAATGACGGTTCGGCAATCACCTCGGCTTCAGTCAGGTGAGGATTCCAAGGGAATGCTTTCTGGAAAATCGCTGAAACCGAATATCCACCGGGTCGGACAACCTCTAAAGTGAACGTGTTACCGTGTTTTTTGAAGGCTTCTCCATCAAGCGTGAAGTGTCGCAGGGATGCGCCTTCATTGGCGGTGGCGGTGAACACAACCTGAGTGGGCAGGTTTTTGAGGATCAGTGTTTTAGAGGGCGACAGTTTGCCTTTTCCTTGCGGTGGATCGATTGCTACAGCAGCGATTCCGGCTACCACACCTTCTATTGCTCCGATGTCAACTCCCTTGCCCTGCACGCGGGGGGCGCCAAGAAAGTCCGTGTGGCCAGCGGCTCCAGAGGCACTGCTTAAAAAGGCGGAGTTTCCGGTATCCAGGCACGGCGAATTCTCAAGCAAACGAAAATCACCGCCAGCTGCATCCACAAAACGCGCGTAGGCGGCCTCTATGTTGTTAGAGCCCATTGCTGTGGCTGACGAGAGGCAGCAGTTGACAAACGTGATCTTGGGCAAGGCACCGCCGCTGAAGGCACTGCTGTTCCCTGTGCTGATCGTGTTGTGGGCGCTGGAGCACTCCATTCCCGGTCCGGTATTGTAGGCGATTGTGCAGTTGAAAATACCGTTGTCAGGCCAGTAGGACTTGGCATAGCAGAAGGCCGCGCCGCTACCATAGTTGTATACCACGAGGCAGTTGTGAAGTTCCGAGTCCCGGACGCCCGCGCCATTTTTTTGGGCGTAGTTACCGATGATGCGGCAGCGGTGGAAGGTGCCTGCATATGCACCGCCGCCACGGATCGCCGCATTGTTGCTGATGATGCAGTCGTAAATTTCAGGAAGGTCTTTGTTCGTAGGCGCGTAGAATCCGCCGCCTCGGTTGTTGAGGTTTTCCTTGTTCTCACTGCCCGCAGCACCGCCCGTGAGGGTGAAGCCCTTTAGTTTGCCCACGGCCATGTAGACGCAGCGCACCGCATTCGAGCCGCAGCCCTGATAGGTGGCGTCTGCCGAGTCGCGTGCGCCCATGATGATGGTGGTGTCGGCACCGTCGCGTGAGACGAGGGTGATGTCTTTTGTGACGACCACGCGGTTCGACAGCCAGCCGCCGGGGGTGATGCGCTGGCCCGCGTCATAAATGCCTGGTGCGACTAACACGGTGTCGCCTTTAGCGGAAATATCGACGGCTGCCTGGAGGCTCTGTTTGGCTGTGCTCCACGTCATTCCGGCTCCTGAATCGTCCGGACGGGTACAATCCGCATAGTGGATCGCCCCGTAACCTGTCAGGCAAAACCAGCCGCAGGCGAAGCATAGTGGCGTATTTTTTTTCATATAAACTCCGAAAATCTTCTTATCTCATATTGTGCAGGTCATGGTTCTAGACACGTCACGCCGTAGGAAAGAAGGAGGAAGAGAGCATGTGTCTTGAAGTTAGCCAATACACGCTCTCCCGCAATAGCGAGAAAAGCGTGTCCTACACCCGAATACACTTCATTGTGTAGCTCTGACCTGTGCTGAACTCCGTCGAAGTGACGGGGGGTACGCTACCACAAGCCTGCGGCTATTTCACGCCTTAAATCTTCAAACTCTTTAATAACTCTTTGAATCTTTAGTGCAGCAGGATTATTAAGCCGCCAGCACTTTCTATTTGACGAACTGGTCAACTTCCCTTGACCAAAATTTTCAAGATAGCTTGCTTAATCTCGCGATTTTGACTTATATATTACGAGATTTGATATAATTCTTTGAATCCGAATCCGCAAAGGCTAAAAAAGTATGAAGACAATGAAAACAAACCGCAGAATTTTTCTTAAGGCAGCCAGCATTGCAGGAACCGGGGTGAGTGAAGAAGAACTGAAGGCATTGCGGGAAAAATATACTCCTCCGATAGTAAAAATAGCAGGGGACATGGCAAAAAAAGTAGGTGGACATGGAGGAATGGACTTTTTGATGCAATGGCGTTTGATCGATTGTTTGAGAAACGGACTTCCGTTAGATATGGATTGTTATGGTGCTGCAGCTTGGAGCTCTATTGTGCCGCTTAGTGAATGGTGCGTTGCCAATAATTCCGTTCCGGTAAAAATCCCTGACTTTACACGAGGCGGATATAAGACCAACGCTCCGCTTGACATTGAAATGGCAAGAGGTGGCGGAAACACGGGCGTAAAAAAAATCACCGGTTGTTTACTTGTTGGATTGTTGATGGTTTTGTCTGCGTATGCAGATGATCTGAAGATCGGCGCCGCATCCGTAAAAATCACCCCCCCACTTGGAACGCCGATGGCAGGCTATTATTCCGAAAGGGGAGCGCAAGAGATCCACGATGATCTTTTTGCTAAAGCCCTTGTCATTGAAAAAAACGGCACAAGGATCGCGATAGTTGGATGTGATTTAATTGGCATCCCCGAAATCGTAGTTGCCAAGGTTAGAGAGTTAGCTGAAAAGTCAACCGGTATGGATGCGGCTCATGTTATGATTGGCGCGACCCATACCCATACCGGCCCCGTGCTCCCGGCTGATCCTTCCTGGCTAACATCCAGTCCTGCTTACCTTAAGAGAAGATTAGTTGATCCTAAAAGTCAAAGCGGTCAAATATTATACGGCTATATTACAAAGCTACCCGGACTTATTGCTGATAGCATCACACAAGCCAATGCCGCATTAAAGCCAGCCAGGTTGTCATTTGGACTGGGACGTGAAGATTCCATCAGTTTTAACCGGCGCTTTTTTATGACTGATGGTACAGTTGGTTGGAATCCGGGTTTGAAAAATCCCAAAATAATCAAACCTGCCGGCCCGATTGACCCGGATGTGGCTGTTCTTTATGCGGAGACTCTGGATAGTCGCCCCATTTCAACCTTTGTGAATTTCGCCCTCCATTTAGATGAGGTCGGTGGTTTGGGCATTTCCGCGGATCTTCCTTATACACTGTCAACTATTCTTAGGGAGGTAAAAGGGAGTGATATGGCAACTATTTTTTCCCAAGGATGTTCCGGGAATATAAATCACATTGATGTAAATGGAGATGCGCCCCATGGCGGGCATTTCAGAGCTGAAAAAAATGGTACTATTCTCGCAGGGGAGGTTATTAAAACTTATGCGCGTTTATCGGCTCTTGATGTGAATTCAGTAAAAGTAAAAAGTGAAATTGTGCCACTTCCTTTAGCTAAAATAACAAAAGAGGAACTGGCATGGGCACGTGAAATAGAAGCGAAATACGGCAAGCCTGGCGCAGCGCCTTTTTTAGATTTTGTGAAGGCATTTAAAGTGCTGCGTGTTGCAGAAAGTAAAAGCGAATCGCTTCAGCCCGAGATTCAGGTTTTTGCTATAGGCGATTCGTGTGCAATTGTCAGTTTCCCTTATGAAATGTTTACAGAACTGGGACAGTATATTAAAAGCAGATCTCCTTATCCATATACCATAATCACTGAAATAACCAATGGTTACGATGGTTATATACCTGACAGGAAGGCTTATGCCGAGGGAAATTATGAACCGATATCCACAAAAGCTGCGCCAGGTTCTGGTGAAATTTTAGTCGAAAATGCGCTAAGGATGCTCAATGAATTAAAGAAAAACCAGTAAGGATGAAAATCATGAAAAATAGTGGGTATTTTTGTTGCGTCATTATGCTTTTCGGGGCTTTGACAACGCATGCACAAAACAAATCAAGTTCGAACCAAAACAAGATTTTTCGAGCAGGCGCATCTACCGCTAACATTACCCCATATTTGGGAGAAGGCATTGCCGGAGGTTGGAACCCCCTGCCTTTGGCAACCAGCGTCCATGATGAGCTACACGTTCGTTCTCTTGCTTTGGACGACGGCGAGGTTCAGTTGGTTTTTGTGGTTGTTGATAATGTGGAAATACCCCGTGAAGTGTTTGACGAGGCTAAACGGTTGACTTTAAAAGCAACCCAAATACCAAAAGAACATATCACGATGTCATCTACGCACACCCATTCTTCAGTTTGGGCAGGTACGGAAATTAATCCGCCTGAACCTTCGCTCAGTATTCGTGACCGTTCTGCTGTAGAAGCGAAATGGCCTAAGCCGTTGGATGACTACCAGCAGTTTGTCGCACGTCGCATTGCTGATGGAGTCAGGGTGGCAGTGAATAATCTGGAGCCTGCGCGGATAAGCTGGGGAGTGGGTAGTGTGCCGCAGCACGTTTTCAACCGTCGCTGGAAATTAAAATCCCCGATATGTAATCCCTTTGGGAAAATGGAACGAGTCCAAATGAATCCAGGCATTGGCAATCCCAATATTCTTGAACCGGCAGGCCCTACAGATCCGGAAGTTTCATTCCTCTCCGTTCAATCTTTGGAAGGCCGCCCCATAGCTGTATTTGCTAATTATGCGTTGCACTACGTAGGCGGGGTGCCTAAGGGCGAGATTTCTGCAGATTATTTTGCCATGTTTGCAAACCGTCTTCAGGAACTATTAAATGCAGATCATTTAGATCGTCCTTTTGTAGGCATAATGTCTAATGGCACTGAGGGTGATGTAAATAATATTAATTATGGAGGTACTCCTAAAAAATATCACCCTTATGAGAAAATGCGGATAGTCGCTAATGATGTCGCCCAAGAAGTATTTAGAGTATATCAGGGGCTCCAATACAAAGATTGGGTGCCCCTAAAGGCTGCTCAAACGGAACTCACGCTTAATGTACGTAAACCTGACTCCAAAATGCTTGAATGGGCAGAGAAGATAGTCCAAAAGAAACAAACCGATAATCCGAAAAATCGCATTGAAGGTGTTTTCGCAGAACGCACTATTCAAATGAAAGAATGGCCCGAGAAAATTGATGTTATTTTACAGACTTTTCGTGTAGGGGAGGTCGGTATAGCTACAATTCCCTTCGAACCTTTTGCTGAAATAGGTTTGGAAATTAAAACCCGAAGTCCTTTTAAGCCATCCTTTACCATCGCGTTGGCTAATGGCGGGTATGGATATCTTCCGACTCCCGAGCAACATCAATTAGGTGGCTATGAGACATGGCTGAGTGTAAATAAGGTAGAACCTAATGCATCGAGAAAAATTGTAACAGAAATTCTTAAACTTTTTAACCAAGTCCGGTAAACTTTCATTCACTTTTATAGTGGAGTTTAGGGGTTGACTCTATCCGCCCTCCCTCGCATAATAAATACTAATTATGGGTACCGACATGTTGCCTGATAAGCCTATGGGATGCTAATGAGAACGATCACATCTGTAAGGGAAGGGAGATGCTTTATATGAACGAGACCACAATGAAACCTCTGGCTGGAAAAAAGCCGGTTACGCGCAGGTCGTTTCTGCAACGCTCGGCCGGAGCAGCACTGGGTATGGGCGCGTGGACTGCGCTCAGCGCCGACCGGGTGATCGGAGCCAACGAAAAGGTGAATGTCGCAGTTATCGGATGCGGCGGCCGCGCAAGATATATCTTGCGCATGATGCTTGCGGAAACAGATGCGAATTGCGTCTGCCTCTGCGACTTAAGCGACCAGCGGTTGGATAAGATGTGGGATTTCATCCAGCCGGCGCAGTCCGTCAAGCCGCGCTTCGAGAAGGACTACCGCAAGGTCCTGGACGCGCCGGATATCGACGCCGTAATTGTCGCCACGCAGGACAACTGGCACGCGCCGCTGACGATCATGGCATGTCAGGCCGGCAAGGACGTGTATGTGGAGAAGCCCCACTCGTACTGCATGTGGGAGAGCGGACTGATGGTCGAGGCTGCCGCGAAATACAAGCGCATCGTGCAGGTCGGCACACAGAACCGCTCGGCCGAATACAACCATCAGGCGCGCGAGATCGTGCAGAGCGGCAAGCTGGGTAAAATCGGGCTGGTCAAAGTCTTCAACCTCAAGAAAGGTTCGTCTTTCAAACTGGGCGAGCCGGGTACACAGCCCAAAGACTTCGACTGGGATCGCTGGCTGGGACGAGCGGCATGGCGGCCCTATCATCAGCAGATCTGGCAGGGCGGCTGGCACAAGAACTGGGAATACTGCGGCGGGGACCTGACTGACGACTCCATCCATCAGGTTGATCTGGCGCTGATGATAATGGGCGACCCCGGCTTGCCTAAGAGTGTGCGCGCCCTCGGGGGACGCTACATCTACAAGGGGGATGACGCCGAGGTGCCGGATGTGCTGAATGTCGCCTGGGACTTTGGTTCGTTCGTTATGGCGTTCGATATGACCCAGTACCCGACATACATGGAGAAGACTGCCAACGAGCTCCGCAAAAGCAGAAATCGCGTTCCCGACTGGTCCCTGAACGCTACGCGTATCGAGATCTACGGGCAGGACTTGCTCATGATTCTGGGGCGGCACGGCGGAGGATTAAGTATCGTGAAGGCGAGCAATCAGATTGTTGACAAGATTTACGGTCAGCCGGGCGATACTAAACACTACCGCGACTTTATCGAATGCGTGAAGAATCGCAAACAGCCCAATGCGGACGTTGCGGTTGCACATGCCAGCAACCTTGTCGCGCACATGGGCAATATCGCCCACCGGATCGGCAATGTCTCGATGAATTACGATGCCAAAACCAACACATTCGATAATCCCGCCGCTAACGCGATGATCAAGGCCACCTACCGGAAAGGGTACGAGATTTCCGACAAAGTGTGAGATCAAGTGTGGCGACGAAGTGTACTCCACACCTCATGGGTGCAATATGTATTGTGAAGGGCTGGCTCCAATAACGCAGCTGAGCAGTTACTTTGTTATTTAACCACTTCGAAATGTGTGAAAGACTAGAGGGTAAAATGACCCATCGTTTTTTTGTTGTCCTGTTTGCCATTCTGTTGGGTACAAGTTCGTTTGCGCAGGCTCCGTTGTCAGCACAATCTGCGAAGCAGAAACCCGCGCAGTTTTCGGGGACTATCCGGCTCCGGTTGCCCCCGCGACTTTACGCCGTTCCCGGTATTGAGATGAATGTGTATTTCGATAACATTTGCCTGACGGTAACCCCTCTGAATGTCGTGTTCGATGCGGTCTGCGCCAAGGGAAAACAGCAGGTTGAGCGCTGGACGTTTGTTCCGACGGAACAGGATGTCGGGACGTTCCCGTTTGCTGTCGAGGTCCGAGATGAGCTGAACCGGATCATTGCCCGGGCGGAGTCGGTGCTGGAGGTCGTGCCGGAAAAAGCCGGAGGAGGCATGCCGGTCAGTGTTTTGACGGTCGGCGACAGCCTGACACATGCCGCCGTATATCCTGCACACCTGTTGGAGTTGTGCAAGGCTGATGCTAACCCCCAGATCACTCTGGTTGGCCATGTTCCTGGCGCAAAAAACCCGAATGTCCGTATTGAGGGTTATGGGGGGTGGACTGCGCGACGTTTCGCTACGTTTTACAAGGTGGAGGAAAGACAGAGCGGGCCGGAGGACTGGAAAACATGGAATTCAAGCAGCAGCCCCTTTCTGTATGCGGACGGCTCGGGAAAATCCGGGCTGGATTTTGCCCGCTATTGCCGGGAGTTCAATGGGGGCAAGGGGCTTGACTTTGTCACTTTTCTGCTGGGATGCAATGACAACTTCGGAGCTAACGATGAGACCATTGAGGCCAGCATTGACACCATGTTCAAATACTACGACATGTTGGTTGAGATGGTGCATCAGGTTCGTAAAGATACGAAGATCGGGATGTTATTGCTTGTGCCGCCCTCAGGAACACAGGATGGGTTCGGTGCCAACTATAAGTGCGGACAGACCCGTTGGCAATACAAACGGAACCAGCATCGGGTGGTCGAGCGGACGATGGAAAAATACGGCAAGCGCGAGAAGGACAACATTTTTCTCATTCCTTCCAACGTCAACCTCGACTGTCTGCACAACTATTCATCTAGCAAGGTTCAGTGGAATTCTGAAACAAAGGAGGAAGGGAGCCGCCTGAATAACGGAGTCCACCCGTCTGCAGAGGGCTACCGCCAGATCGGCGACACCATTTTCTGCTGGATCAAGGCGCAATTGGCTACCGTTCCGGTGTCCGGCAAGTGACGTGCAGCGTGTTATCCTGGTTTGCTTATTGAAACATACGCGCCAGATGCATTTAACTTAAGAGCCTACAGCCTAAAATGCCAACAACCTGTTTAAGACGACTAGTCACTCCCCCTTTTGCAACCGCGTGAGCATGCCCAGCAATTGTTCGATCATCTTGGGAGCAGCCTCGACCTCGAGTCGGCTGGTACCAAGCCACGTTTCGTAGCCACCCAATTTGTGCTGCTCGACAGTCGGCAGGTAACCGAAATAACCGTGCGCCAACGACACGATAAACGTGGGTTTAAAGGGGCTCCGGGCTTTCAAATCCAGTCCGATTTCGCTGAAGACCTCGGTCGGAAAAGTCGCGATGCCGACCTCGCCGATACGAAAGGTCTGCAGCGGGAACTCCCAACGTTCCGGTAATGTGGTCGTCTTTAAGACGCGGTCGACGTAAGTCTTCTCCATCACGTTGGGTTTGACATTAGAATCAAGTTTGGCAATGACACCTTTGGCCCATTCGAGTTGTTCTGGAGTCGGGTGACGGAGCTGAAGGTCAATCTTCTCGAATGACACGCCTAGCGGCACGCTGTCGTGCCATTGTATGGTCTGATAGGCTTCGTGTACCGCCTGAGCCACATCATCGGCAACCTCCCGCATCCGCGCGTAAGGCGGCGTTTTCTCGCGTTTTTTGCTGTAGTCGACGTTGTTGATGTTGCCACTCGTGCCGTTGCTCATCATGGCCACGAACGGAGGGTTTTGATGGTCGGCATCCAACAACTGCCGCATGCGGTCGTCGAACATTCCGTAGTAATCAGCCGAAATGTCCCCGTGGCGCACGCCACCGACATAATGCAGCGAGTAGTTGGACAGTAGCCCAATGGGGCGGCCTTCGAGCGACTTCACAGCGACCAGGCAGACTTGGGGATCTGTCGGTCCTGCGGGCCGGTCCAGATTCGCACTGCCATTCGGCGGATTCATCTTCACCAGGTCGTTCGTGCTTCCGAAGGGATTCATCGGCATCGTGCCTGGCTTCATGAACCAGCGCCGGCAGAAAACATGCTGCGGCACCGACGCAGTCGCCCAACCGATGCGGGCGGGCTCGAGGTTGTTGATCGCGCAACGCACTGCATCCGCGATGCGGCGTACCACAAATTTCTGGTAGTCGTCCAACTCGGGCGTGAGGTTATAGCGATCTCCAATTGCGCAGGTCGCAGAATGGGTATGTACGGCGGAAACGAGTATGTTGGAGGCTGGCATCCCAGTTTCCTTCTCCAGCAGTCGCCTCGCCTCATCGCTTACTGTACTCGAAATACCCAACAAGTCGCACACGACAAACGCCACACGCATTTTACCGTTGTCCAGAACCAGACACTTTACCCACAGATCGTCATGCACATGCGTAGCAGGGGGGTGGTTCCACCCGCCGATGATCGCTTCTCCCAAGTACGGCGTGATATTACCCTTTGCCGCGCCTGCACGGAACGTGTCGGCCGCGCTGACGAACATTCCCAAAACCATCGTGATACCTGCTGAGATCATTCCAATCCGGTTCATACGACTCCTTTGCCTTTTGCGCAAACCGTAAGTTTTATAAATATCTTAGTATGTCAGAAAGGCCGCTTTTTGTCTACCCCACCCCGTCGGCAATTTGCGATTCCGACAGTGGGACTCGATTGACAAAGTAAACGCGCCCCCCAGCGGTCGGGAGGGGCGCGTAAGGCGGCCGCGCCGCCCATCCCCTCAAACTCTTTGCCTTCCGGTACACGTGCCGGAAACTCTTTTTTTACTTTCATCTGTCCTCTTTTCTTTTTACCTTTTCAAATGCTACCGCATCAGCCACGACAATGCCCTTAACGCTCGCCGCCTGCCACCGGACGGTCATGCAGCAAGGCAAAAACTCGTCAGTATCGACGATATGCCGTAACGAAAACAGGCGGTTACGGCAAGATCTCGCGGAACTACACAGCGGCGGCATTACGCGTGGACAAAAGGGAGAAGAGCATGCGAGACGACCCCGCTACGCTGAACTGGTCACCGAAGGAGTAGGCCAGACATAAAACCTCCTTCAAATTAACTTCTGATATCGTAGTAGAGTGTCAGAGAATGGAAGCGATCGCCGCCGGACCCGTTCATTTGCATATTTCTTCATCAGCGGGCGAGGATCGCCGCAGCCAACTCCCGGCGGGCATCGAGCAAGGTCTTCGGATCGCGCGTGTATCCCCACCACGTCGGGGTGATGCGGTTAACGATTTTCTGCACGGCTGCGGCTCCGGCGCGTTGCTCGAGCAGGGCGAAGTATTCATAGTCTTCCATACTGTCGCGAATGTTCTTCAGCCGCATACTGGCGACCGGTCCCTGGATTCCGCACGGAACGCCGGGATAAAACAGATATCCTCCGCCGTTGAAGTGCCGCGGATGCGCAAACGCCGGGTTGCACCACGGCTCGATCATCCGGGTCACGGTGCTCCAGTAAAGCAGGCCCGTGATGCCGTACTGCCGGTTGATCCAGGTCGGCACGCGGTAAACCAGCAACGGCCGGTCGATGTGCCAATAGGGCGGATCTTTCTCGCGTACCTCTTCGTACTTGGGGTGATAACGCGGCGACCGCTGCACCAGCGCGGTGTACGACCAGACAGCATCGCCTTGCTTGAGTTTCTGATTGATTGTCTCGCGGTCGATAAACGACCAGAGCGGGCACCAAATGTCAACCGCCGGATCGATGTCGGCCCAAACGGGCTTATGGGGATAGGTCTGCTCGACGACGAGGCATTTCAACTCAGGGGCGGCCTGGTGCGCGACATCGGCTAAAACGATCACCTGCTCGTAATTCTCCGCGGTGTTGGGTTCGTCGAGAAGGTAAATGTACGCCCGATCCGCCCAGCCGTTCGACTTGACATATTGGTAGTAATCGCGGTAATAGCGCAGGGCTTTTTCGCGCTGGTCGGGCGGGATGGTCTTGTAGTTGGCGCCTGTGGTGGAGTGCGGCAGGCGGCCGAAAGGCGAGGACGGAATCTGGAAATCGGTCACGTGCAGCTTTTCGATGAACGCGCGCAGCGCCTCGTGCCGCTTCGGGTCGATGGTCAGCGAGCCGTCCGGATTCGCCTGCGGCAACAGGTGGCTGGGCAGAGGCGGGTTGAGGCGGTGCTCGGCCAGGGCTTGGCAGTAGCGGGCTTCTATTTCACGGAATTCGTCCGAGTCGCGCTTAACGCCGAAAAGCGAGGCTATACCCGAAAAGCCGCCGAAATGATTGCAATGGGTCGGGCCGTCGGGCAGATCGAAGTCCCACACGGTCAGCGTGACCGGAAGCTCGGCCTTGCCCTTGTCGGCAGACACCCGGATCGTGCCGCGGTAGATGCCGGCCGGCACACCCTTGGGCACGTGGATGTCGATCCACAGGGGCTGGTTCTGCCCCTCGAACACGTCGAACGGCACGGCGTACATGTCATGCCCGGTGGTGATCGTCGGTTCACCCCAGTGCTCTTGCCGCCGGGAGCGCGGCAGGATGGGGTTGCCGGTGACCGGATCAATGAAAGGGACTAGCGCGTCTGGGTACAGCCCAGGCGGCAGCTCCGCTCGCGGCGTGGACATGCGGACCCGCACGTACTCTTCCCGATACAGCCGGATGCTGTCGCCGGAAAATTTCGCCCCCCCTTCGCCCACCAGTTCGGAAAGCACTGCCGAGGTCACCCGCAGGCCCTCCCCCCGCGCGGCCACGACCACCTGAAACGATTCGACCTCGTTGCGTGCGGCGGCGATCTCCGCCGTCGGGGTCCCGAAGGGAGTTTCGTGTTGGAGAATGCGATCCATTGCGTGGAGCGCGGTGAGCCCGATAACGGACCGCTCAACAGCCAGAGCCGGGGCTGTCAGCAAAACCGATGAGAGAACCAGAGGCAAAGAACGTAACCTTCGCATAATCAGATCTCCTTTACGTGTCGCTTCTCAAACGGCACGGACACATGCACGACGAGATCGACAACCGAACCGCATTTCTGTATAAACATACGGTAAACAGGACGGCCGTGTCAATCAGTACCGGCAAGCGTGGGACAATCGTGATCGAGCGGACGGCTCTGGAAGAAACGACATGAAAAGGAGAAAGCTCATGATGCGACACATGCTCGATTTTTGCCTCAAACGACCTGCCGCAGTGACGTGGCTCATGGTCGGCACTACGCTGGCGCTTTTGCTGCTGGCCGCGCTGCCGACAGTGGCGCCAAAAGCTTTTCCCGCTTTGCACGGTGCCAAGATCGACACCGATCCGGAAAATATGCTCTCCGCCAAGGAGCATGTGCGCGTCTTTCACAACGCGATGAAGCGAGAGTTCGCGCTTTCTGACATGCTGGTCGTGGGCGTGGTCAACGAACGCGCGCCAGATTTTGTCTTCAATCCTGCCACACTCCGCGACGTGCATGAGTTGACCGCCTTCGCCAAAACCCTGCACGGCGCGGCGATCGGCAAACCGGATGATCCCCGGGCCGGCGTGATAGAGATCGACATCATTGCGCCGTCCACGGTCGATAATGTCGAGCAGGGCGGGCTTGGCAGTGTCAGCTTCGAGTGGCTGATGCCGGAACCGCCCGCCACTCCCGAGGCCGCGCGCGCCGTGCGCGACAAGGCCATGAACCTGCCTTTCATGCAAGGCACGCTGGTCTCCGAGGACGGTCAGGCGCTGGCTCTCTACATTCCGCTCACCGACAAGCATCTGTCCTACGCTGTCGCGAAAAGGCTCAAAGAAAAAATCGCGGCCTTCAGATCCGGCGACGACTACCACATCACCGGCCTGCCGGTTGCCGAAGACACCTTCGGCGTGGAGATGTTCAAGCAGATGGCGATCTCCGCCCCGACCGCCATGCTGATCATTTTTCTTTTGCTGCTGCTTTTCTTCCGCAAGCTCGCCCTGATCATCGCGCCCTTGATCGTAGCTGTAGTGAGCTGTATCGTCACCATGGCGCTACTGGTCGCCACAGGCCACACGATCCACATCATGAGCAGCATGATCCCGATCTTCATCATGCCTATCGCAGTACTGGACGCGATTCATATCCTTTCCGAATTCTTCGACCGTTATCAGGAGAGTAAAGACCGCGCGACCGCTATCCGGCATGTCATGAAGACCCTTTTCACGCCGATGCTCTACACCAGCCTTACTACAGCAGTCGCCTTTCTCTCGCTCTCCCTTACGCCGATCCCGCCTGTGCAGGTTTTTGGTGTTTTTATCGCTATCGGCGTGATGGTGGCCTGGTTCTGGACCATCACCTTTATCCCTGCCTCGGTGATTTTCATCAATCCGGCTAAACTGGCGAACTTCGGTCTCACGGAACAGAATGCCGAAGCCGACTCGCACTCTCTGATGACGAAGTTGCTACGCGGCATAGGACAGGGCACCTACCGCTACGCCAAGTTGATTATGGTCGGAACATTTTTAATGATTGTGGTCGCGATCTGGGGCATCAATCGCATCGTGATTAACGATAACCCGGTTAAATGGTTCAAACCGAACCATCCGATTCGTGTGGCTGACCGTGTGCTCAACGATCACTTCGGCGGCACCTACATGGGATACCTCGCACTGCGTCCGGCAGACGAACTGCCAGCTCCGCCAAACATGGCTGTGGCACTGTCAGAGCCGATGCGGCAGCGAATGGACGAACTTAAAACAGACGGCACAACCGATATTGAAAAGGTATTTGAGTCGCTTAAGGCGCGTGCGCAATCTCTCGATCAGAGTGCGGCAGGCCGCGATGATTTTTTCCGACAGCTTCAGGCATACGCAGCTGCGCAGACCGATGCCGCGCCTGACAATCTGTTCGAGGCCTGGGATGCCGCCAGTCTCTTTGTCAGCGCTCAGACGCAGAGCGGACAGACCTTCAAGGATCCTGCCGTGTTGCGCTGGATTGCCGGTTTGCAGGAACACCTGCTGACAGTGCAGAGTCCGGACGGGCGTCCGCTCGTGGGCAAGAGCAACTCGATCGCCGACCTGGTGCGCACGGTCTATCGCGAATTGATGGAGGGCAAGCCAGAGTACTATCGCATTCCTGACTCGCGCGAGGGCGTGGCTCAGACCGTCATGCAGTATGAAAGCTCACACCGGCCGCATGATCTCGCCCATTTTGTGCGTACCGATACTTGGCGCAACACCAGCCTCTGGATCCAGCAGAAGAGCGGCGACAACCGCGACATGCAGGTGATTGTCGCGTCCGTGGATGCCTACGTCGCCGCCAATCCGCCACCGGCCGCGCTGGAGATCGAGTGGTTTGGAATGACATATATCAATGTGATCTGGCAGGCCAAGATGGTAAACGGCATGCTGATATCATTCCTTGGCAGTTTCGCGGCAGTATGGTTCATGATGATCATCCTCTTCCGGTCTGCGCTTTGGGGATTTCTCTCCATGCTGCCGCTGACCGTCACGATCGGGCTGATATATGGCCTGATCGGCATTGTCGGCAAGGACTACGATATGCCGGTGGCAGTGCTATCAGCGCTCAGCCTCGGCATGGCCGTGGACTATGCGATACACTTCCTTTCCCGTGCCCGCGAGATGCAGGCCAGGTACGGCTCGTGGCAGGCGGCTTCAGGACCAATGTTCGGCGAACCCGCGCGTGCCATCACCCGTAACGTGATCGTGATCGGCGTGGGCTTCCTGCCGCTGCTAGCCGCCCCGCTGATGCCCTACAAGACCGTCGGCACCTTCATCGCCGCGATCCTGCTTTTCGCGGGGGCGACCACGCTCTTCCTGTTGCCCGCGCTGATCCGCCTGCTGGAGAACCGGCTCTTCCCGAAAGCCGGCGCGGCCTTCATGTGCCGCTGCGGAACCTGTTTCTTCGCGGCGGTTGCCGGGGTGCTGACCGTGGCGCTGAATGTCCAGCTATTCGCCGATGTGGCCTACACCACAGTCGCTTGCGTGAGTCTGGCCTGTATAGCGCTGATCGCGCTCTTCTGCTTCCTGAACGGCAGGCGTAAAATCTGCGCAACCAAAAAGTCCGATCCGTCCGACCTGTCCGACTCGTCTGACAAACTTAAATGAAAGGCTAATCCAATGAAAACAGTACTCAAAACCATGCTCGCCTTTGCGGCCGGTCTCGCTCTGGCGCAGGACACCCCTTCTGGCGACGAGATTGTCGCCAAGGCCAACCGCACCGCCCATTATCAGGGGCGCGACGGAAAGGCTAAAGTCTCGATGGTGATCCAAGACTCCCAGGGACGCCAGCGCACGCGCGAGTTCACGATTTTGCGGCTCGACCTTGAAGCAGAGGGCGATGCCTCTGGCACTTTTGCCGGCGACCAGAAGATGTACGTTTACTTCGAGCGTCCCGCCGACGTGCATAAGACTGCCTATCTGGTTCACAAACATGTCGGCAAAGATGACGACCGCTGGCTCTATCTGCCCGGCCTCAATCTGGTAAAGCGGATTGCGGCTTCAGACAAGCGCACCAGTTTCGTGGGCTCCGACTTCTTTTACGAGGATGTCTCTGGACGCAATCCCGCAGATGACAACCATGAGCTGGTCGAAACCACCGACACCTACTACGTGTTGAAGAACACACCCAAAGACCCGAAGAGCGTTGAGTTCGCCTTCTACAAAGTGTGGATCCACAAGAGCAGCTTCATTCCGGTCAAAGCCGAGTACTATGATGCGGCTGGTCAGAAGATCCGCGAAGGGCAGGCATTGGAGGTACAGCAGATCCAAAGCTTCCCGACGGTCACCAAGACCTCCATGAAAGACCTGCGTTCCGGCAGCGCCACCACGATCTCTTACACCAAGGTGGAGTACAACGTCGGCCTCTCGGAAGACCTCTTCACCGAGCGCTACCTGCGCAATCCCCCCCGTGCCCAGTTGCGATGATCGCACCCGCTATTTGACATTCCCGAAATAGCGGCGTTACATTAGCATCCCATAGGATGCAGGAGTTTAGGTGTTTAGACTGTCAGGTGTTTAGGTTTGTACAAAAGTAACGATTTTGATACGCAAAACAAGCAATTGCGCCTTTTTACATAAAATACCGTTTGTTTATTGAAACATACGCGCCAGTTGCATTTAACCTAATAACCTGCAGCCTAAAAAGCTAACAGCCTATGCGTCCTATGGGACACTACTGAAGCGCATTTATTTTTCAGACCGAAAATTATCTACGCAAAGATTCGCCTGACCTGCAACCCAGGGTTTGCTAAACTGGCAAATCTCAAGTGTTGGAAATAGGTGACGAAAACCAGGGGGATGCGAAAATGAGCGGCGCTTCACGTCACATGTCCGGATGTTTATGCGTTTTACTTTTGTTATCAACGGCGTCAGGCAACGAGCCCGCACTGCCCGCCGGACTCGCGCCTGCCGACTCGGAACCGGCTTTGCCGTCCGGCCTTTCCGCCTCCACGCCGGCTGAACCGGCCTTGCCGACAGGTCTAGGCTCGCCTGACCACGGACCGAAGCTGGCGGCTCCGCGCGAACGACGACTGCCGGAAGGTTTGAGCGGGTTCTGGGAACTGCGCGGCGGTGTGCGCCTGCAGGATGATCCCTATGAAAAGGCCGCAACGCTCGGCGAGACGCGTTTGCAGTTGCAGGTCGATCGCGCCAGTGAAAAAATTGCGCTCAAGCTGGTCGGCGATTTCTTGTATGATCCTGTGCTCAACGAGCATGATGCCGATCTCGAGGACGGCGAGGGCTGGTGCGACCTGCGGCAGGCCAACCTGCTGTTGCGACCGACCTCCTTCATGGATCTGAAACTCGGCCGTCAGATCAACACTTGGGGCACGGGCGACATGCTCTTCATCAACGACCTCTTTCCGAAAGACTGGAACTCCTACTTCATCGGACGCGACGATGAATACCTGAAAGCGCCCTCCGACTCGGCTAAGGCATCGCTCTTCAGCGACTGGGCCAACCTCGACCTGATCTACTCGCCGCGCTTCGACAGTGACCGCTTCATCGACGGTCGCCGCATCTCGTACTGGAACAGCGGGCTGGGCCGGCGCGCGGGACGTGACGCCAAGGTCAACGCCGACAAGCCAGACGACACTTTTCGCGATGACGAATGGGCCGCGCGCCTGTATCGCACACTCGCCTCCTACGAGGTTGCCGCATACGGTTACGACGGTTTCTGGAAAAGTCCGGCCGGCAGCGATCCGCAGAGCGGACGGGCGACCTTTCCGCGTTTGCAGGTTTTCGGTGCCAGCGCACGCGGTCCCGTTGCCAAAGGCATCCTGAGCCTGGAGACCGGCTGGTACCGTTCGGCCGATGATATGGACGGGGACGATCCCTTCGTGCGCAACAGCGAGATGCGTTACCTGATCGGTTACGAGCAAGAGCTGGCGCACGATCTCACCGGCGGCATCCAGTATTACGTTGAGCAGATGCTGGATTACGACGCTTATCAACGCACACTGCCGGCCGGCATGCATGCCGCAGACCAATACCGGCAGGTCATCACGTTGCGGCTGACCAAGCTCCTGATGAGTCAGAACCTACAGCTCGGGGCCTTCCTGTACTTCTCGCCCACCGACCGCGACGCTTATCTGCGCCCCAAGGCCAGCTACAAGATCGACGACCACTGGATTGTCGAGGTTGGCGGCAACCTCTTTTTCGGCGAAGACGAACATACTTTCTTCGGCCAGTTCGAGCGCAACAACAACCTCTACGCCAGTCTGCGCTACGGCTTCTGATCAATCCTGCTTGCGGATCATCACCAGAACCATCTTAAAGCGCGGCTTGGCTTTGAGCGAGTGCAGTTTGCCCGCAGGCATGATGATCATCTCGCGCCCTTTTCCTGTTGCGTCAAATGAAAACGACACCGAAACTCAGGAAACTTTCCTGGGAAT
>CAZKZI010000030.1:0-25831 GCA_964557205.1 uncultured Lentisphaeraceae bacterium | reverse complement strand
GTCCGCGTGTGTCTTTTTAGGGTGCGCTCAACTATTGTGAAACACACCCTTGGTCGCGGCGTACGCAGTTTTTCACTGGTGTTTGAATAGGGGGGTGTTTATGATGACGGGTTTTTCGAGTTTGTTGGGATGCTTTATTTCGGGAGTTGAATTATGGCGAGTGTTATTGTGAATCGGGAAACGGTTTTGGAGTTCCATCGGGGCGGCAAGGTGGGGATGCGGCTGACCAGACCGCTTAAGACGCCGACTGACCTTTGTCTTGCATACACGCCTGGAGTGGCGCATGCGGTCCGGGCCATAGCCGATGACCCTGCGGCTGTTTTTGACTATACGGCCAAGCGCAGTCTGGTGGCGGTGGTGTCTGACGGCACAGCGATTCTAGGGATGGGTGATCTCGGTGCCAAAGCCAGCATACCCGTCATGGAAGGCAAAGCCGTGCTGTTCAAGGCTTTCGGCGATGTGGATGCGTGGCCGGTCCCGCTTGACCGATGTCGCAGGAACGGCGAGAACACCGGCAAGACTGACCCGCAGAGGGTCATTGACACGGTTATGGCGCTCGCGCCCATGTACGGCGGGATCAACCTTGAGGACATTGCGGCCCCGGCCTGTTTTGAGATCGAGGATCAATTGAACGCCAGGCTTGACATACCGGTCTTCCATGACGACCAGTGGGGGACGGCTGTGATAACCTTGGCCGGTCTGATGAATTACGCGCTTTTGTGCGGACGGCCGCTGGCCGATTTGCGAGTGGTTTTGAACGGCGCGGGTGCGGCGGGCATCCGCATTGCCGACATGTGCAAAGCGGCGGGTGTCCGAGATTTGACCATGTGCGACACCAAAGGCGTGATTCACGCGGGACGAACGGATCTCACGGAACATAAGCGGCGGCATGCGGTGGACAAGTCGTGCCGGACGTTGGCCGAGGCCTTGCGCGGAGCGCATGTTTTTATCGGTGTGTCGGTCGCGGATTGCTTACTGGCGGAGGATGTGCGGGGCATGGCTGAGTATCCGGGGATATTCGCAATGTCCAACCCTGATCCGGAGATAAGGCCGGATGCGGTGGCGGCGGTTATGGGCGAGCGTCCATACGTCATGGCCACGGGGCGTTCCGATTATGCCAACCAGATCAACAATGTTTTGGGGTTCCCGTATCTTTTCCGCGGTGCGCTCGACGTGCACGCCTGCACCATAAACACGGCGATGAAGGTTGCCGCGGCTGATGCTTTGGCGGCCCTGGCGCGCGAGCCGGTGCCGTCTGATGTGCAGGAGCTTTACAGCCGCGAGCTTCTGGTTTTCGGAAACGGTTACATTATTCCCAAACCGTTTGACCGCCGGCTGTTCGTCGAGGTCTCGCATGCGGTTGCCAAGGCGGCGGTTGCGTCAGGCGCGGCCTCCGGAAATACAGATCTGGCTGGCTTGCGCAAAAGCCTCGACGCGCGTAACGCTGTGAGGCTGTGAGGTGCGATTCAACTTTGGTGAATCGCACCCAGGAGTAAGAGTTCAGGGGTTAGGGTTCAGTTGGCCGCGCCTGCGAATGATCGCGGAGGCTATGCGGACGCCTCGGGGATGCGTTGCTACCGTGCGATGCGTGTGTCTGGTAGGGATGGTTTCCCGAACCGTCCGCCGAATCGCGTTATGCGGACATGAAAAGGATGTACCCTTTCAAGCGAAAGTTACGTGAAAACAGGCTGACCCCTGAATTCTGTATACAGTGTGATTGCAATATTTTGCAATCACACACAACGCTGTACGTTAATGCGGTTTGAGGTTGACAAAATTCAAAAAAGTGTCATCATGAGCTGCGTTTTTCGTACGGGAAGGGACAGAGGAAAAACTAAGGAATATTCTTATGAGCGAAAAGACGAAGGTTTTGATAACCGGAATGGGTGTCATCACACCGGTGGGCAACACTGTCAGCGAGATGTGGTCCAACATCAAAAACGGGGTCAGCGGTATTGGGAGCATCACGAAGTTTGACAATTCCCGGGTTGATTCCAAGGTTGCCGGAGAGATCAAAAATTTTGACATTACCCAGTATGTGGAGCCGAAAGAGGCACGGCGCATGGCACTTTTCACGCAGTATGCCTTGGCTGCCGCCAAGCAGGCCTGGCAGGATGCAGGATTGGCGGAAGGCGCGACTGATCCTGAACGTGTGTCAGTGATGATCGGTAACGGTATTGGCGGCACGGAGGTTGACCAGGATGCTTACCGTATTCTTTTCGACCGCGGGCCGGGAAGGCTTTCGCCGATGATGATACCGAAGCTGATAGCTAACGAAGCGGCCGGCAACATCTCGATCGCGCTTAACGCCAAAGGCGCTGCGCATACGATCGTCACGGCTTGCGCATCTGGCACAGACGCTTTAGGCGTGGCGTTGGATATGATCCGATCCGGGCGCGCCGATGTGGTTGTCGCAGGCGGCACGGAGGCTACCGTCACAGAGTATTGCGTCGGCGGGTTTTGCGCCATGAAGGCGTTGAGCACCAAGTACAACGATACCCCTGAGAAATCAAGCCGCCCCTTCGACGCCAACCGTGACGGTTTTGTGATGGCTGAGGGCAGCGCGATCCTGATCATCGAGTCCGAGGCTCACGCAAAAGCCAGGAATGCCAGCGTTTACGCGGAACTGGCGGGTTACGGCGCATCTGGTGACGCCTTTCATCTGACCGCGCCAGACCCAGAGGCTTCCGGAGCCATACGAGCCATCAAACTGGCGCTAAAAGATGCCGGTATGACGCCGGAAGAGATCGATTATGTGAACGCTCACGGCACATCGACTCCGCTTAACGACCCGATGGAGACCAAAGCTGTCAAGGCGGTTTTCGGCGAGCATGCCTACAAGCTCAAGATGTCATCGACCAAAAGCATGACAGGCCATATGTTGGGGGCGGCGGGCGCCTTAGAGACTGTGATCTGCACGTTGGCGCTCAAGGACGGTTTTTATCCGCCGACAATCAACCATGAAACGCCGGATCCGGCATGTGACCTTGACGTCGTTCCCAACAAGGGCGTGAACGGTACCATTCGCGCCGCTGTATCGACCTCGCTTGGCTTTGGCGGTCACAATGGTGTTTTAGTGATCAAGGCGGTATAACAGGGATGAATCTCCGGCATCTTGTCAGGAAAACTAATTAACGCATACAGGTGGTTCAGATGAGCGATGAAAACATGTTGCCAGAAAAGATGGTAGAGGACGGCCAGGGTTATGAAGGGTCTACAGAAGACCTTTTGCCGCACCGCAAGCCTTTCCTGTTTGTTGACAAGTTGTTATACGCGGATCAGAAGCGCTATCTGGGGGAGGTTGCCTTTAGCGAGGACATGTGGTTTTTCAAAGGACATTTTCCTGACTATCCGGTTGTGCCGGGGGTCATCCTGATTGAGAGTCTGGCTCAATGCGGCGGCGCCGGTCTAGTGGCGTCAGGAATCGTGAGGAACGGGCTGTTCTTTCTGGTCGGTGTTAACGGGGCTAAATTCCGGCGCCAGGTGCGGCCCAACGAGAAACTGCGCATGGAAATCGAGAACACTAAGGTCAGTTCGCGCATGGTGGTGCAAAAAGGCAGGGCCTACGTGGGGGACGAGCTGGCAGCAGAGGCAGAATTCCGTTGTGTCTTGGGACCGAGCAGATGATGCCGGGCCGGGCTTTAAGGTTTCACGCCGCCCCCGTCTGGCAAAATAGCCCGCTAGGCGCCTTGACTTTCATCATTTGATTATGTATTTTTAAAAGCAATTGGCGCCAGTATTAGGTGAGAAGTACCCAAAAATGGTGATTGGATCTTGGCGTGAGGTGTTTTTTAACGAGGATAGGCGACCCGATGGCATCGAAAAAGTTAAAATCGAAAAAAGACAAGCCAGTTGTCAAGAAAATAGCTCCCAAAAAAGTCAAGGCTGACAAAAAAGCTGTAAAAAAGACGGGGAAACCGCCCAAAAAGAACGTTGCGCTAAAAACCAAAGCCGTGAAAAAGAAGCAAAAGGTCAAACTTGGAACGCCGAAGTTGGATCCGGCAGATACGGAAGTCATAGCCGAAGATCTTTCTTTTGACGCGGAAGAGCTTATCACTATAAGTGCTACGGATGAAACCGCGGTTCCGCGTGTTTTGGGCGACAAAGACGATCTTGATGATTTAGTAAACGATCATGTTGAAGACGACCGGTTTGACGATGTGGGCGACGAGGCCGATGAGTTCGAGGTTGTCGAGGGGGTGGAATTCGACGGCGCTTATGAGCATGGCCTTGATATGGAGCCGGATCGTCTTGCTGCAAAACTCAAGCGAGAGGAACGCAGTGAGCGCATCAAGACGCTGATCAAAAAGTCGGAGGCGCAGGGCGGTTATCTGACTTATGACGATATCAACGAGATATTGCCGAGTGCCGTCATCAAAGACACTGACATCGAGTCTTATCTCGTCATATTGCGCGGGATGGAGATTGAGATTATCGACGCTTCCGAGGTGGAGCGGTTCCGCAGCGAGCATGAGCAGGACGAGCAGCGCGGGCGCGGCAGCCGCATGGATTTCTTTGACGATCCCATCCGCATGTATCTGCACCAGATGGGTCAGGTGCCGCTGTTGACGCGGGAACAGGAAGTAGAGATTTGCAAGCGCATCGAGCTGGCTGAAAGCAAGGAGCGCGAAATGTTCAACCAGTTCGCGTTCACGCCGCGTTTATACCTAGAGCTTATCGATCGGCTGGAAACCGGCGCGGAACGTTTCGACCGTGTTGTGAACGACAAATTCACAGACAGTCGCGATGTCTATATGGAGGGTGTCGGCAAGATCAAGAAGAACCTTAATAATGCCCGCAACAAGATTCTGAAGGCTTACGGGGAGGTTGCCGCTTGTCGCAAGGACGCGGCAAAAAGTAAGCGTCGGATGAAGACCCTGGAAAAGGCCCGGAAAAATTTCGTTGCGGTTTTTTATAGTCTCAACTTCAAACAGAAGGTCTTGGAGACGCTCTGTACCGAGGCGGACGAAAAGATTTACCGGCCTTATAAACAGCTTTTGACTGAACAGGCCAAGCTGAGAAAACAGCGCCAGACCAAGAAGCGCGATCAGGCGCTACAGGAGATAGTCCACCGGATCAGTGCCATTGAGCAAGAGTTTGGCATGTTGCCCAGCGATTTCCTCCACAAGTTCGAGGAGTTGCGTGCAGTTATGCGTTTTGGCCAGAAAGCCAGAACGGAAATGGTCGAGGCGAATCTGCGTCTCGTTATCAGTATCGTTAAGAAATATATGAATCGAGGATTGTCTTTCTTGGATCTGATCCAGGAGGGCAACACGGGCCTTATGAAGGCCGTAGAAAAGTTCGAATATAGGCGTGGATATAAATTCAGCACCTACGCCACATGGTGGATCCGCCAGGCCGCGACCCGTGCCATAGCCGACCAGGCCCGCACAATCCGTATTCCCGTGCACATGATCGAAACGATCAACAAACTGTTGCGCGTTCAGAAGAAGCTTGTGCAGGAGTTGGGCCGTGAGCCTACGCCTGAAGAAGCGGCGGAGGAGATGGACATCCCGGTTGACCGCGTTCGTGCCGTTTACCGCATGGCGCAGCAGCCTATCTCGCTGCAGAGCCCTGTAGGGGACGGCGACGACGCTCATTTCGGCGATTTCATCGAGGACAAGTCAGCAGAGAATCCTTCTGAGATGACGGCTTACAGCATGCTGAAGGAGCGTCTGCAGGAGGTGCTTACAACCCTGACCGACCGTGAGCGACAAGTGCTGGATTACCGTTTTGGTCTTACCGATGGCTATTCTCGCACGTTGGAGGAGGTTGGTAAGCAGTTCAATGTGACGCGTGAACGCATACGCCAGATCGAGGCCAAGGCGTTGCGGAAGCTGCGTCACCCCACACGACTGCGCAAGTTGGAGGGTTTTCTGGAGACTCGCTGATGCGTATGGATGCTTTTTCTTTGGCATTGGTTCGCAGAACCTGACACCGACAGTTGTGTGTTCCGGGTTTCAGTGTGTCCTCTCCGGCAGAGTCGTGTGCAAAAACACTAAGTGAAGCAAGGAGGTTTCGTTTGTATCAGTGTATGATAGATCACATGGAATTGTGGTTGGCTGGTGTGGGTTTGGCCGGTTTTGTGGTCGGCTATGCCGTGGCCAAATTGGGCGGGCGCGGTTCGCGCAGGCGTGTGTCCGGCGGTGACGGTGATTGTGTCGAGATCTATGTCGGCAATCTCAGTTACGATATGACGGAAGCGCATATGCGTAAGGAGTTTGAACGTTACGGCGTTGTGAAATCAGCCCGTATCATCTCCAACCGGTTCAACCATAAGTCAAAGGGTTTCGGTTTTGTGGAAATGCCTAATAGACCCGAGGCGGAAGCCGCCATCAAGGCTTTGCACGACCGGGATGTATTGGGGCGCAAGTTGCGTGTGAATGAAGCGAAGAACAAATCACGCGAATAACTGTTACGCGTCCCGGAAACGGGACGCTTTTTTAGTTTTCGGGAAGTGACTTCGGTATGGCGGAAAAGCTTCAGCGTTTTGATAGAACCATGCGGATCGACATTGATCCGGATACTGTCGACAGGCGCGGTCCGGTTCAGAATCGCGGCGCAAAGCGCAGTCCAATTGAGCGTCAGAGTTGGCGGACTAATCGCGAACAACGCTGCACGCCTTTCTACCGGCTGCTTGAAAGTATCTATGACGCGGTTTTGATCACGTCGGCATCGGGACAGATACTGGAATGTAATGAGCGCGCATCAGAGTTTTTTGTGATGACTCCGAAGGCACTCTCTGAACTCAATGTGGTCGGTCTTATCTCTGGAGCCACAGAGGCGTTGATAAACACAATTCATAAAAACCTGATCGATAAAAAATACACATTGGTTGAGGCTCGGTGTAAACGCTCAGACGGCACCTCGTTTTCGGCTGAAATCGCGATTAACAAGATCGAACTGGACAAACAAGGGCAGCTCTGTTTTTTTGTGCGTGACATCACAATCCGTCAGCAGGCCCAGCAGGCTTTGGAAGATGCAGTTGAGCGTTTGCAGGCGCATGACCGGGCCCGCATGGAATTTGTTTCGAATGTGTCGCATGAACTGCGGACGCCGCTCACCTCGATGATATATGCGGTCAGCAATATGTTGCGCGGGGTTGTAGGGCCGATGCCCGATAAGGCAGTGAATTATCTGGAGCGCTTGCAAGCCGACAGCCACCGCTTGCTGGCTACGGTCAATGACATCCTCGACTTGCGCCAGATCGAGAACAAGACTCTGCTGTTGACAAAGTCCATAGTCCCTATAGGCCCGGTGATCCGGGAGGGATCCGAGACTTTGCATCTGCATGCCGAGTCGAAACGGATCGACATCTGCTTTGATTTAGGCAGCCGCGAATTGTTTTGCTGGTGCGATGCCCAGAAGATTGAGCGCGTGGTGCTTAATATTGTAGGGAACGCGGTAAAATTCACCGGCGAAAACGGGAGCATCACATTGTCGCTAAAGCAAAACCCAGATAACCAGAAGCACGCGCTGCTTACGGTCAGCGACACCGGCATGGGAATTCCGCCGGAGGTGCTGCCCAAAATATCGCAACGTTATTTCCGGGTGGGGGCTCACGTCAGCGGGTCCGGGCTGGGATTGGCGATATCGCGCGAGATCGTCGAACTGCACGGCGGCAGCATGAATTTCGCCAGTCCGGTACCTGGGACGAACTGCGGAACCGCTGTTTATGTCAGTCTGCCTTTGGCGCCCAAGCCTCTGGTGGTGGCTTTGACACAGGAGGCCGATATAGCCGCCTTTTTAAAACAGCGCATCGCAGCATTGGGGTACGGTCTGTTTTGCGCTGATTCATCCAAGGCAGCTTTGGACGTTTGTTTTGAAAAACCAACGGCGGTTTTTATTTTGGATCGGCGTATTGCCGATATGGATGTGCGGGATGTAATCCTGCGGTTGCGTGAAAGTAACAAGACTAAAAGAATGCCGGTGATCGCTTTCGGATTGCAGACGCTTGAACGCGGCGATTTGAATTTTTATCGACGGTTCGGCATTTACTACACAACATTGCCATGGCGGGAGCAGGAGCTTGAGCACAATCTTGCTATGGCGGTATTAGGAAAACTGCGGTAAAACACAACGCGGGTTGTTGCCTGCAGAGGATGGCTGGTAGTGGTATGAAAGAGGTTGTGCTAAATCCTGAACGCGAATTCTCGGTCTTGCGCCGTCACCCTTGGATATTTTCCGGAGCGGTTGCCGCTGTAAACGGAGAACCGGGACCAGGTGAAACCGTGCGTGTGGTTTCCTCCGCAGGCATGGTTTTGGGGGCCGGCGCCTATTCGCCGGAATCGCAAATTCGCGTACGGATGTGGACGTTCACTGCCGACACACATGTTGACAAAGACCTTGTTTACTGCCGTGTGGCGCGTGCGATTGGCTCTAGAGCCGTGTTGTTGGCTGAGGCGAGCACGGACGCTTTTCGCCTGATCAATGCGGAGGCGGATGGTATGCCGGGGGTGATCGTGGACAAGTACAGAGACTGGTTGGTCTGCCAGTTCACGACGGCCGGCGCCGAGTATTGGAAGCGTGAGATTATAGAAGCGTTGATGGTGTATATGCCTTGTCGCGGGATTTATGAACGTTCCGAGGCCGATGTCCGGAAGCATGAGGGGCTGACAGATAAGGCGGGGCTGCTGTCGGGTGAGATGCCGCCGGAACGCATCGAGATATCCGAGCATGGTTGCCGTTATTTGGTCGATGTGCGCGGTGGGCAAAAAACCGGTTTTTATCTTGATCAGCGGGATAACCGCAAGACCGTGGCGCTGTATGCGAACGGCTGCGAGGTGCTCAACGCTTTTTCCTACACCGGCGGATTCGGCGTGGCCGCGCTGAAAGCAGGCGCGCAATCGGTGACCCACGTAGACATTTCGGAGTCGGCTTTGCAGATGGCTCGTGATAACACTTCGCTTAACGTCTGCGATCTGGATTGTTCGGAATTCATTCACGGAAGTGTTTTTGACGTTTTGCGCAAGTTCCGCGACCAAGGGCGGTGTTTTGACATGGTGGTTCTTGATCCGCCGAAATTCGCGGATTCAAAAGGCAGCTTGATGAAAGCCGCGCGCGGCTACAAAGACATTAACCTGCTGGGTTTTAAGCTGTTGCGCCCCGGCGGTTTGTTGGCGACCTTCTCATGTTCAGGCATTATGACGCCCGACTTGTTCCGAAAGGTGGTTTCCGACGCCGCGGTCGACGCGCAGCGTGATGTGCAACTGACCGCACACATGCAGCAGGCCACTGATCACCCGCAGGGATTGTGTTTTCCGGAAGGGTTCTACCTCAAAGGCATGTTGTGTCGCGTTTGGTAAAAGCCTCTGACTGGGGGCGGTGAGAAAGTTGTCCTTGCGGGGAAGGCTGTTCAAGGTTAAATTATCACTCTTCATACGTGCGGATTCGGGGCAAATTAATTATGGTTAAGTTTTTTTCGGGCGACTGTCGCCGCGGAGCTTTTTTCCGGCGTGTCGATTGGACCGCTTTCTGGACGGCTACGGCCATATCGCTGCTGGTCTATTTTTTCACACTGGGGCCTTCAGTGACGCTGGAAGATTCCGGCGAGTTGGCAGTGGCTGGCGACCATCTGGGTGTGCCGCATCCTCCGGGCTACCCTATCTGGACCATATGCGCATATGTGTTCGCCCGTATTTTCAGTTGGGTGACGTATCATGGACAGCCGACATCGGCTTGGAGCATTTCGCTGATGTCGGCTGTGTTCGCCGCCTTGGCCGCCGGCTTAACGGCTATGCTGATTACCCGCTCGGCATCGGACATGATGCGGGACGCGCATGAAAACGATGAAGATTTTGACGACATCCACAGCAACCTGCTTTGTTGGGCCGGGGGTGTAGGCGGAAGTTTGGTTTTCGCTTTCAGCCCCGTCATGTGGTCGCAGGCGACGATCGTCGAGGTCTACACGCTCAACGCCTTCTTCCTGATGTGGATATTCCTGCTGACTTATCGCTGGATGCGCCGTCCCTCCGACAAGGTCTTATGGCTTACGGCATTTGTTTTCGGACTGGGACTGACAAATTATCAGGTTTTGCTTTTGGCGGCACTGCCTCTGGTCGTGATGATTTTCCTGCGCGACATCGCGCTTTTCCGTGATTTTCTGATGCTCGGGATACCGGTCGCGCTGACAGCGCATATTCTGCAGATCGGATCGGTGATGGGGGCAAAACCCGGTATGGCCGGGCCGGCCTATCCGAAGTTCGAGCCGCTGCTGAAGACCGCCGTGCCCTCAACGGCCGTGCTGGTAGCAGGCATTGTTGCCGTTATGCTGGCGGTAGTTGCCGCACTTATACTGAAGGCTCTCCAGGAAGACGGCAGAGTTCGCAAAGGATTGGCCTGGGTCGCAAAATTCAGCGGTCAAGGGGCTTTCATTTGCGCCGGGCTGGCAGCTTTTGGCGGGATATTGATGCTTTTTTCAGCCGCGACTGCCGATATTGTGGAGGTGGCCGCGACCGACGCGCCGCTTTTGCCGCCTTCAGTGTACACTAGTGTCGCCGGTTTAGTCGTGCTGGTGCTGGCCTGCTGCATCGGCGGCGCCTACTCTTATAAAGAGAAGTGGAATGACAAAGCCGCTTTGATCTGGCTGGTGCCGGCCGGCGTGATGATGATGATCCTTTTTTTCCGTTTGTCTTCGGTTGACAGTGCTGTTTTGCCGCAAGGATATGTCGGAGCGCCGTTTGATTGGTCTTTGCCAACAGTTTTGCTGCTGGGAGGGCTGACGGTATTGATCACCTTGGGGGCGACCGTGCCGCGCGGCCTGTTTTTCGCGTTGCCGGTGGCGGCTGTCCAGGTAACGGTCTTTGTGCTTCTGCGCAAGGGTTGCATGAGCGGGCTTACCCATCCCACATCTTGGTGGTTCTGGTGGCCGGTGCTCTGGAACTTCACGGTTATCGGCATTGCCTGGCTGATGCTGCCCCACGGGCGGACTATCGCTCTGACGGCTTTGCTGGCCGAACTGGGAATCTCCTTCTATATTTATATGCCGATTGTTTCAGACCTGCGTAATCCGCCAATGAACTGGGGCTATCCGCGCACTTGGGAAGGATTCAAGCACGCCCTCACTCGCGGGCAATATGAGAAACTGAATCCGGCGGACGTGTTTTCGTCAAAATTCCTGTTCCAACTGGGTACATATTTCACCGATTTGCGTGTGCAATTCACCTTGATCGCGGCGACGCTCGGGTTCTTGCCGTTCACGGTCTGGAGTTTCAAGGCTTGGGGCCGCCGCATACGTGCGGTTTATGTGGCGAGCGGCTTTTATTTAATTACGTGTGTGCTGGTTATCATATCGGAGATTGTCGGTGGCGAACCGTTCATGCGTCTGGATAAGTTGCTGATCGGCTTGATACTGCTACTGTTGCTGATAGGTGTGGTGACGATCATCTTCAGTCAGGTCGAGAACTTCGCCATGCGTATTTGGCAGTCGCGCAATCTCTCCGAAGGGCTTACGTCCGGGATTGCTCTAGCAGGTGTCGCAGCGGTGGTCGGTCTGTTCATGGCCAAAGGCCTGACAAGCATTCTGGCGGGAACCAGAGGCGGGGCGCATGTCGATCCCGGGCTCGGCGTCAAATGCGGGGCTCTGGCATTATCTTTGCTGATCATGGTGGGGTTCGGCGCTGGATGGTATTTCTTCCGCAGGCACGCGGAAAAACGCTTTGACTTCAAGTTCAACATGGACAATATCGCGCAGCAGTGGCTCATAGCCACCACTGCCGGGTTTCTGGTAATGAGCGTTTTGCTGGTGGCACTGGCCAATATCAAGGGTGACCTGCAGGATGCTTTCATCCAAAAGGTCAAGTTCGTCAGCTCGCACGGGCTGTTCGCGATCTGGATCGGCTACGGACTGGTTTTCGGTCTGGCCATCGGCAACCGCTTGATTAACGCCATTATCAAAGCAGGCAGGTTGCCGAAGGCGTTCACGGCCCCTATGCGGTATGCCATGGTTTGTGCGGCCGTGTTAGTGGCGACCATACCTATTTTAGAGAACTATACCAACGAATATTTGGTTTTTTCCATGAGCGGGGCCGAGCAGAACGGGCATGATTTCGGCTGGCAGTTCGGCAACTACCAGTTGCGGGGGGCGGATGCCATAACCGAGGAGTTGGACGCGGATGAGGAACCGTTGCCTAACCCGCTTTTCCCGCCCGAGATGGAACCCAATGCGATTTTCTTCGGGGGAACCGATCCCGGGCGCTTCGTGCCGACCTACATGATCTATTCAGCGCAGGTACGGCCGGATGTTTTCCTGATCACGCAGAACGCGCTAGCCGACAACACCTATATGTCCACCATGCGCGACCTTTACGGCAACCAGATATGGATACCCACGCCGGACGACAGTGCGCGGGCTTTTCAGGTTTATGTTGATGAAGTCCAGGCAGGCAAGCGTCCACAGAACGCCGCTTTGACCATTGAAAACGGGCGTGTGCAAGTCAGCGGGGCGCTTGGTGTGATGGAGATCAACGGCATCCTGTGCGACATGATCTTTGCCAAGAACAAAGCCCGGCACGCCTTCTACATTGAAGAGAGCTACGTCATTCACTGGATGTTTCCCTATCTTTCGCCGCACGGATTGATAATGAAGATCAACCCCGAACACCGTCCTTTGGATAGTGCTCTTACGCTTGATGACCTTGATTTCTGGGATTGGTACACGCGTCGGCTGTTGCGGAACCCGATGTTCCGGCGTGACCTGCCGGCGCAGAAATCATTTTCGAAATTGCGCAGCGCGATAGCCGGTTTATATTCTTCGCGCGGAATGCGCCGAGAAGCGGAAAAGGCTTTTCAGGAGGCACGCATCTTGTATCCGGTCAGCCCCGAGGCCAACTTCAGGCTGATTCAGGAAGTTCTGATGCCGCAGTCGCGTCACGACGAGGCTATATGTATCTTGGAAGAGTACAACGAGCGCGATCCCAACAATGATCGCGGTCGCGGTTTCGTCGACTTTATCCGGCGCATTCAGACCACAGAGTCTAAAGTACGGGAGTTGACGGCCAAAGCCCAGGCTAGCGGGAACCTTTCACCGAACGCGGCTTTTGAATTGGCGGTGGCATATCGTGATCTGGGGCAGAACGAATCTGCAGCCAAATATCTCGTGCAGTTGGCCGGACTGCCCAATCTGCCGATCGATAAACTGTTTGAGATCGGCAAGCTGTTGAGCAGCCTGAAAAAGAGTGCTGAAGCCGCCAAGGCCATGGACGGCGTCATGATGCGCCTGCCGCCCAACGTGCCGCCGGATAAGTTGCTGGAGATAGTCCGCATTTTCGGCGAGGCCGGTCAGACCGAAAAGATGCTGGTGCCTTTGTCGCGCTATCTGCAGGCATCGCCTAATGATTGGCAGGCATGGCTTGACATGGCGACGCTGTGCGCCATGCGGCAGCAGCAACAGCAAACACAGTACGCGCTGCAGAAGGCAATTGCGGCAGGTAAGATGCAGGCGGTACAGCGCATACAGGAGAACCCCATGTTGCGGCAGGTGGCGGCACCTCTGTTGCAGCAGATGAGGCGTCAGGTTCCGGCGGGCTTGCCAGCTTTGGGACCGCGGGGGCGTTGACCATGAAGCCTCTTTGCCTAGGTCGGGTTGGTTTCACATTTGTGGTTTTGGCCGTGGTGGCGGCGGCACTGGCCTTGCGTCTGCCGCAGCTCGACCGGCGGCCTATGCATGGTGATGAGGCCAATCAGGCGGTGCGCACCGGTATGCTCTTGGAGCGGGGTGTCTATCATTACGATCCGACGGATCATCATGGCCCGGTGCTGTATTTCGCGGCCTTGCCTTTCTGCCGTTTGCAAACCGCCAGTTTCGCGGAAACCACCGAGTGGAATTACCGTTTGGTGCCGGTGTTTTTCAGTTGCCTTACGCTCTTGCTGATGACGGGTCTCGGGCTGAAACGCGAAGGCGGGCTGTTCGCCGGCCGCGGCGGCATGCTTGCGGCTTTGCTGATGACGGCTTTTTCCGCGCCTATGGTTTATTACAGCCGGTTCTTCATCCAAGAATCGATGTTTGTCACCTTCCTGACCGGCATGCTGGTATGTGCCGTGCGTTATGTCCGGGCAAGGTTCGTGCTTGATGTCCAGAGCCGTGCTCCGATGTGGTACGCGGCAGGCTTCGGAGCCTGCGCGGGACTGGCCGCGGCGACGAAAGAGACGGTGGTGTTGTCGCTGGCGGCAGCGGCTGTGGCGGCTGTGGCAGCCGCCGGCCCGTCGCGCCTGTGGCGCGCGTGGCGCACGCGCGACGCGCTGGTGGCGGTCGGCGCGGCGGCTTTGGTGGCCGTAATATTTTTCTCTTCGTTTTTCACCCATCCGCAGGGCGTATACGACGCGCTTTTCAGCACGGTCCAGGCCTACCTGTCGCGGGCTACCGATGTGCCGGAGCATCAGCATCCTTGGAACTTTTATCTGAAAATACTTTTCTGGTTCAAATACGGCAAGGGTCCGGTGTGGAGCGAGGCCATGCTGCTGCTGCCTGCGGCTTTGGCGGTGTTGACGGCTTGCTGGCCGCGCAATGGCGGCAGGCTCGTTGCGACGCATCAGCGCTGGGTGCGCTTTGTCGCGGTTTACACGGTCGTGTTAACCGCGATGTACAGCGCCATACCGTATAAGACGCCGTGGTGTACGCTCTCGTTCCTGCACGGTTTCATCCTGCTGGCCGGCGTCGGGATTGGCGCGGTGGTGGAATGGCTGGACGGCTGTTCGAAAAAAATCAGACGGGCGGGGTTGTGCCTCACGGTTATTTTCGTGCTGGCGACACTCCAGCGCCAGTTTTCGCAGGCGGTCCGGGCGAGTTACACCTTGCCGGCCGATCCGCGTAATCCATTTGTTTACGCCCATACCGGTGTGGATGCCTTGAACCTGGTGGCGGCAATAGAACAGGCCGCTGCCGCCGCGCAAGGCACTGATACGGCTGTCGCCGTGGCGGTGCCTACCTCTGACACCTGGCCGCTACCTTGGTATCTCCGGAAATATCGACAGGTAGGCTATTGGACGCGAGTAGATGAGATACCGGATGATTTCCGCCCTGTGATTGTGATCGCGGCCGCTGATCAGGGCGACATTGCCGACGAACGCTTCGGCCAAGGCAAACGGGCTTCGTTCTTTGGTATACGTCCCGGTGTGCTCTTGAACCTTTTCGTGCCGGCTTCAAAGCCATTAGATAATTAAGAGGGTAAGTGTATGTATCAGCCAGTCTCAAACAAAACCGATTTTCCGGCCATGGAGCGCGAGATCCTCGATCTCTGGGAGGAGCAGGCGACGTTCCGGAAGAGCGTCGAGCGCAACCGTGGTAAAAAGAATTATGTGTTTTATGACGGACCTCCGTTCGCTACCGGCCTGCCGCATTACGGCCATCTGCTGGCTGGCACTATTAAAGACATTGTGCCGCGTTACCAGACAATGCGCGGCTATCATGTTGAACGCCGTTTCGGATGGGACTGTCACGGACTGCCGATAGAGGCACTGGCTCAAGAGGCGTTGGGCGTCAACGGTACGCATGAGATCCGACAGTTGGGCATCGGCAAATTCAACGAACAGTGCCGGTCAATGGTTCTGACCTATGTGGACGAGTGGCGCAGGACTGTCACCCGCATGGGACGCTGGGTCGATTTCGATAACGACTACAAGACCATGGATCCAGACTTCATGGAATCCATCTGGTGGGTGTTCAAGCAGCTTTGGGGGCAGGGGCGCGTATACAAGTCGTACCGGATCATGCCTTATAGTTGGAAACTGAGCACGCCGTTAAGTAATTTCGAGGCCGGCAGCAATTACAAAGACGTGCAGGATCCCGCCGTGACGGTCAGCGTCAAGGTGCTGACCGGTGCCGAGCCGGAGTGGGGCGACACCAGGCTGCTGATCTGGACCACAACGCCTTGGACTTTGCCTGAAAATCTGGCAATCTGCGCCGGGTCTGAAATAGATTACGTCGCTGTCCGGGATGTGCGCGATGACGTTTGCTTCATCATGGCCGAAGCGCGCCTTCCGGCATATTACAAAAGTCCTGATGAGTATCGCGTGATCGCCCGCATGCAGGGCAATGATCTGCTGGGCTGGAAATATGAGCCTTTATTCCCTTACTTCGCGAAGTTTGCGGAGCAAAGCGCGTTCCGTGTTCTGAATGACGGGTTCGTCAGTACCGAGGACGGCACGGGACTGGTACACATGGCTCCCGCGTATGGAGAGGATGACTTCCGGGTCTGCAAAGCGTCGGGGATCAACGTGATTGCCGATCCGCTGGACGCTGCGTGCAACTTCACGGCGGAATTGCCGGAATATGAGGGGCGGTTCTGTAAAGACTGTGACAGAGATTTGATCAAGCGCCTGAAACAAGAGGGCAAGCTGGTGCATCAGTCGACGGTTGTGCACAGTTATCCGTTTTGTGAGCGCACTGACACGCCGTTGATATATCGTGCGATCGAGGCGTGGTATGTGCGGGTTGAGGATATGCGCGAACGATTAGTCGCCAATAACGCGACTGTGCATTGGATGCCGGAGTATGTGGGGGACAAACGTTTCGGCAACTGGCTCAAAGAAGCGCGCGACTGGAACATCAGCCGCAACCGGTTCTGGGGATCTTGCATACCGGTGTGGGTTAACGATAAAAATGCGGATGATATGATCTGCGTCGGTTCCGTGGACGAACTTGAAAAACTGTCAGGCGTAAAAGTGACCGACCTGCATAAACATTTCATTGATGATGTCGTGATACGCAAAGACGGCAAGGTTTATCGGCGAACGCCCGAGGTGCTGGACTGCTGGTTCGAGTCTGGGGCCATGCCGTACGCGCAGCAGCATTACCCTTTCGGGAATTCGGGAATCAGGAATGAGGAAGCGGGAGTTGGCGCGCGGCAGACGGATATCTCCTTGTTCTTCCCGGCGGACTTCATTGCCGAGGGGCTGGACCAGACGCGCGGTTGGTTCTATACCTTGACGGTGTTGGGAACGTGCCTTTTTGACCGGTCACCTTTCAAGAATGTGGTGGTGAACGGACTTGTTTTGGCGGAAGACGGCAAGAAGATGTCCAAACGTCTCAAGAACTATCCCGATCCCACACACATTATGGATGCGTATGGAGCGGACGCGTTGCGGCTTTACATGATTTACTCGCCGGTGGTGCGTGCCGAGAACCTGCGGTTTTCTGAAAGCGGCGTGAAGCAGGTCTTGCGCGACCTTTTGATACCGTGGTGGAATGCCTACAGCTTTTTTGTGACCTATGCCAATGTAGACGGTATCCATGACGAACAGGTGATGAAACCCGACAGTGTGAACGTGCTTGACCGTTGGATTGTCAGCTCGCTTGAAACTCTGGTGGGCGATGTGACCGCGGCGATGGACACTTACGACCTGCAGCGCTCTGTGCGTCCATTTGTGCATTTTGTCGAAGACCTCACCAACTGGTACATTCGCCGCAGCCGCCGCCGTTTCTGGAAATCGCAAAACGACGACGACAAAGTCGCGGCCTATCGAACTCTGCGATATGTGCTGATGCAGTTGAGCAAAGTCGCGGCGCCTTTCACACCGTTTATCAGTGAAGCCATCTATCAGAATCTCAAAGACGGGTTAATGCCGGAGTCGGTACATTTGTGTGATTTCCCCAGTTCCGAGACGGCGGCGCGCGACGCGGCGCTGGAGCGGAGTATGGCACTGGTGCAGACAGTAGTGCGGCTTGGCAGGCAGTTGCGCACTGAGAACGATCTTAAGGTCAGGCAACCGCTTTCGGTCATACATGTGGTTTCCTCCCGGCCGGAGATCCGGGAGATGCTGGAAGGCTTCGAGGAACTGGTCACAGAGGAACTTAACGTTAAGTCTGTGGCGTATGGCAGTGATGAGACGTCAATGGCTGACGTTTCCGTAAAGGCCGACTTCCGTAAACTAGGCCCCAGATTCGGGCCGAAAATGAAGGTTGTGGCCGCGGCCATTGCGGGGCTGTCACCGGATCAGGCTGCCTGCTTTGCCGCCGGACAAGAAGTTACGGTCGATGTGGAGGGAGAGGCGTTTGTTTTTGATGTTGCCGACGTGGTCATCCAGCGTACGCCTAAGGCCGGGATGGTGGTGGCCAATGAAGGTGATGTGATTGTCGGCATAGAGACAGATCTGACGCCGGATCTGGTTCAGGAAGGTTTGGCGCGTGAGTTTGTCAGCCGGGTTCAGAATCTGCGCAAGACCGCGGATTTCGAGGTCACGCAACGGATTTCCGTGTTGGCGGAATGTGATGCCGAGGTACAGGCGGCAATCATGCGATATCTCGATTACGTCAAGTCCGAGACACTTTGCGAAAAGCTGGATTTCGGCACGGTCGAACAAGGTGAATGTGACCTTAACGGACATGCCGTTAAAATTCTGGCCTGTTGCGTTTAAACTGGCAAAGCTAGTTGATAAGTTGCCGTAAAATTAGAATTACGCCCTTTTGATATCTACGCTTGCGGAATCGCAGGAGTTAAGTTTATAATCATTCGCAATTAAGGAATTTTTATGCAGAAAACAGTTTTTGCCCTTGTGGTTGGTTGTTGCGTTTTGGCAGGGATCTGTTTTGATGTCCGAGCGCAGGCTTCCGGAGCTCCGCCGTTGATTTCGGTGGTTAAAAAGGGAGCGGAGAAAAATACGGTTTCGCTGGCCGGTCTGAAGGCGTCTGGTCCTAACGGGCAGCTCTTTTTGCGGACCCTCACGCGTAATTTGGAGCTTTCCGGGTGGTTCAAGGTCGCGCCCTCAGGCGCTGTTCAGGTGCAGGGGGCGGTGGCTGATGCCGGGGCGGGAGTCCAAAGCAACTGTCGTGTGGCATGGCCGGGCAAAGCGTTCAACTGGAGCAAGGTGTCGCTGGGCCAAAAGGAGGTCAGGCACCAGGCTCAGCAGCTAGCCGACGAGATGGTGCGTCTGATTGCCGGGGAGACCGGCATCGCGCAGTCGCGTATAGTCTTCGTGAACCGGCGCGGCAAAAACAACGCCGACCTTTATGTCTGCGACGCTGACGGGCAGGGCATCATGCAGATCACGCATGACAATGTCGCGGCGGTCGGCCCGCGCTGGGCTCCGAACGGACGTGACATATACTACACCAGTTTTCTCAATGGCTATCCGGCGATTTTTCGTATGGTGGCTGGCACCGAGCGCAAGGCGCTGGCTGCGTTCAAAGGGCTTAACACCGGTGCCGCGGTTTCGCCGGACGGAGGCAGGGTGGCGCTAATACTTTCGTATGAAGGCAATCCCGAGTTGTATGTGATGGTACTCGCCACCGGCAAACTTGCGCGGTTGACACGGACGCCGCACGGTTCCGAGGCCAGCCCCTGCTGGTCTCCAGACGGGCGAAGTGTCGCATACGTCAGCGACATAGCCAGAACGCCGCAGCTTTATCTGGTCGACGTGGCGACCAAACAATCGCGCAGACTGACTTATAAAGGCACCGAGAATGTCAACCCCGACTGGCACAAAAAAGGGTTTATTGTTTATTCCACACGGCGCGGCGGGCAATATCAGATTGTCATGATGGATCCCCGTGTTGGAGAGAGTTCATGCGAGTTGATCACACCGCCCGGGGATTACGAGCATGCGTCCTGGGCGCCTGATGGCAGGCATGTGATTTGTTCCAGCCGCTCGACACTTTACATTCTTGACACTCTGGGGGATCCTGCGGTACGTTTAATAAACATTCCCGGAAACTGGATGTCCCCGGATTGGTCTGATCGTTAAAAAAACCGGGTCATTAGGAGTTCACATATGCAAAGTCGTTATGTAGTCATCGTCAATGTCGCGCTGATGGGCGCACTTTTGTTCATGGACACAGGTTGTCGCACGAAGGCCGGCGGTTGGCGTTGGCCATGGCAGAAGGATCGCTCTATGGAGATTGGTGTCGGTTCGCTCACAGATCCGACCATGCTGGAAAATATCGATGTAGCGAATGTCACCGATGAAATTGGCGGTCTTGTGAGCGGATCGCGTTTTGAGGATACGCTGCAAGCTGTGCAAGGGATCAATCTGTCGCCGGTATATTTCGCGTTTGACAGTTACGCGTTGCCGCCGCCCGAGGTTTCGAAGGTTGAGCAGGTTGCGCAGCATCTTCTGCAGAACATGAACCATGTGTTGGTGGTCGAGGGGCATTGTGATGAACGCGGAAGTAATGAGTATAACCTCTCGCTGGGTGAAAACCGCGCTCTGTCCGTGCGTTCTTATCTGGTGAATCTTGGCGTTTCGGCTGACCGGATCCAGACCCGTAGTTTCGGCGAGGAAAAGCCGGCTGTGGCTGGGGTTGGCGAAGAGGCTTGGCACCTTAACCGCCGTGGCGAGTTTGCCCTGTTCCAGAAATAAGCGGATAGGGTCGGGGGCTTCCGGGCATGTCGTATTCTCCTAGTGTGGCGTTCCTGACCGGTTCGGTGGGAACGAGCGAATGGATAGTTTTGTTTGTGGTCGTGCTGATAGTGGTCGGCCCCAAGCGTTTACCTGAGATTGCTCGCAAGATTGGCCGTACGATGGAGATATTCCGTCGTGCGGCTGACGAGTTTAAAGAGCAGCTTATGAGCATCGATCAGGAACCGCGTGTGCCGCCAGCGGCGACGGCGGCGCCTGATGATTATTCTGACCCATATCCGGGGGAGTCTGATTATCCCGGCAACGAAGACCATGTTGCAAACATGGACGACAGTTCTGATGACGACAGCCGTGTTGAAGAGTCTGCTGAACATGCGGATGATGAAGACGCCACCCAAAAGACGCCAGAGGAAGGCAAATGAGAATCGGGCGTTTTACTATAAATAAGGGCAAAGGGCCGAGAAACGACTACGATGACCCTCCCCGTCCGTTTTTGGAGCATCTGTTCGATCTGCGCTCTTGTCTGATACACTGTGCGCTCGCTTGGGGTTTTTGTGAAATATTGATACTGCCGTTCGCGCCGCGGATCATGCACTGGCTGCTGGCGCCTGCAGGCAGCTCTAAGGATATGGTGCAGGGGCTCGGTTGGTCGTCTGGTATCGGCATGCTGCTGAAAATCATGCTGTGGGGCGGAACCGCACTTAGCCTGCCGTTCCTGATCTTCTTCATCATGCGCTTTGTCTTTCCCGGACTGAAAAAAAGCGAGCGCTCTATCATTATGTTCTGTCTCTTGGCCTCAACCGTGCTTTTTGCCGGCGGTGTGTTTCTGGCCTATTCGACGACGTTGGAAATTGCCATCCAGGTGCTGCAGCAGATTAACGAATGGGTAGGTGTCCGTGTTGAGATTGTGCGTATGGAGGAGCATGTCGACATCGTTATCAAGACCATCATCGCCTTCGGGCTCGCATTTCAGGTGCCGCTGCTTTTGTTGGCGCTCGGATGGATGGGTATTATTTCTTCTGAAGCGTTAAGGACTAGACGCCGCATAGCGATAGTGGTGATTTTCGTGATGGCAATGCTTTTGACTCCGCCTGACCCCATTTCACAGATACTGATGGCTGTACCGATGTGCCTGCTTTACGAGGCGTGTATCTGGATCATCAGGCTGCGCGAACTGGCCAAAAAGAAGAGCAGGGATTCGGCAGAATAACATTCTAAGATAAACAGGAGGTTGACAATGGCACGCTCTGCTGAACTTGCGCGGACTACGCGCGAGACGGATATCGGACTGAAAATCAACTTGGACGGCTCAGGCGTTTGCAAGGTTGATACTGGCATCGGCTTTTTTGACCATATGCTCGAATTGTTTGCAAGACATGCTTTAGTGGATATGGTTTTGAATGCAAAAGGTGATGTCAACGTTGATTATCATCATACAGTGGAAGATGTCGGTTTAGTGCTCGGCACTTGCATAAACAAGGCATTGGGTGATCGGAAAGGCATTAGCCGTTACGGGTTCTTCGTTTTGCCGATGGACGAAGCTCTTTGTGAGGTTTCTCTCGATCTCGGCGGTCGGCCTTTCCTGGCTTTCTCAAGTTCCATGAAACACATGCGGGTCCGGGATTTCGAGGTGAAACTGCTGGAGGAGTTTTTTCGGGCTCTAAGCGGTGAGGCTAGAATGAATCTGCATATCCGGCAGATTTATGGAGATGAGGCGCACCACGTCTGCGAGGCAATCTTCAAGGGATTCGCCAGGGCCCTGCGTATGGCTGTTGCTCTTGATCCGCGTGAGACAGGCATACCTTCCAGTAAAGGGGTGATCTGAGCAAGCGGATTTTTAAGGCTGAACCGTCCTCCGGTTTGGTGCTATGCGGGATCGATTAAGTGTAACCGTTTAAGTGTTTATCGTTTAAGGTTAGTCTTTTTGAGATTGGCGTGTAAGTGTGTAGGCAAAGCAGGAGACAGGAGAAGTTAGGAATTAGGAGTTGGTAATTAGTGGGAAAGAGCAGTGCTCGGCTGGGTCTTTTGCCTGACTCTCCCGACCTGTCCGACTCCAGAAACTAGAAACTAGAAACCATCAACTATCAACCAGCAACGCTTTCACTCTTTCTTTCACTCTTCACTCTTCACTCTTAACTCTTCAGTAACTTAGGGAGCAGCATCTGTGATTATATTGCCGGCAATCGACTTGAAGGATGGTAGGTGTGTGCGCTTGCGGCAGGGTAAAGTCTCGGAAATGACGGTGTATTCTGACGATCCTGCGGAACAGGCGCGAATTTGGGCCGCTCAGGGTGCCGAGCAATTACATGTGGTCGATCTTGACGGCGCTTTTCAGGGTGAGCCGAAGCACGTCGATGTGATCGATAAGATTGTTGCGGCTGCCGCAATTCCGGTCGAGGTGGGGGGCGGCTTGCGCACGGAAGCCCATGTTGAGCTTCTCTTGTCCGTTGGTGTGTCACGCGTGATTATCGGTACGCGCGCGTTGGAAGATTTGAGTTTTCTGGCCGGCCTCACTGGCAGATTCGGCGACAAGATCGCTGTCGGCATTGACGCGCGTGACGGTTTTGTGCAAGTCAAAGGGTGGGTTGAGACTACAGAAAAACGTGCAGTCGAACTTGCGCGTCAAGTGTACGAGTCTGGCGTAAGCACAATCATTTATACCGATACCGCCACCGACGGCATGCTGGGTGGCCCCAATCTAGAGGCTATGCGCGAAATGTGCGCCGCTGTCGGCTGTCGGGTCATCGCCTCCGGCGGTGTCAGCACACCGGAGCATATCACGTCGCTAAAGGCTCTCAACTGTGATAATCTTTACGGAACGATAGTCGGCAAGGCTTTGTATGACCGCAAAACGACTTTGGCAGAAATGATGTCTGCGGCTTTTTAATCCAGCCGTCTTAACAAAGGACACTCTTTACATGTTGGAAAATGTTCAAGTCACATTGTTGAAAAACGGTGCCACAGTGGTTTCCGCCGCAAAAAGCGACGCGGAAAGTGTGGCGGTCGGCATCTGGGTGGGGGTGGGCGGTCGGCACGAGCGCGCCAGCCAATCCGGTGTCAGTCACTTTCTGGAGCACATGCTTTTCAAGGGCACTCCCACGCGTTCCGCGCTCGACATATCAAGAGCCATCGAGGGTCGCGGTGGTTATCTAAACGCTTTCACGCAAGAGGAAAGCACCTGTTACTACGCCCGGTTGCCTTATGAATTCTTGCCGCAGGCTTTTGATGTACTTTCTGACATGCATTTGAATGCTTTGCTTAAACCTGAGGATGTCGCCCGTGAACGCGATGTGATCATTGAAGAGATTAAAATGTATCAGGACTTGCCGCAGCATGTGGTGCAGGAGAAGATGCAGGAGGGCATGTTCAACGGCCATGCATTGGGTTTGCCGCTTTCAGGTGAATCAAAGACCTTGGCTAAAATGGATCAAGATTTTTTAGCGCGTTATAAGTCTGTCGCCTACACTCCGGCATCTACCGTTTTCGCGTTTGCCGGGCGTCTGGACCATGCCGCGTGTGTCGCCTGTGTGGAGAAGGCGGTCGGCCAAGTCCGCAGTCGCAAACCGCTTATGTTCAAGCATGTGGACGCAACAGTCGGCCAGAAGCGTGCGGTTGTGATCCGTAAAGATATAAATCAGGTGCATGCCGCTGTCGGGTTCCGGGTGTTCGGTCGGCACGATGACAGGCGTTATGCCTTACGCGTCCTTAACAGTCTGCTCGGAGAGAACATGAGCTCACGACTGTTTCAAAGCGTTCGCGAACGCAGCGGGCTTTGTTATTCCATCCAGTCCAGTTGCCAGCTTTTCGAAGAGACCGGCGTTTTCGTGATCAACGGCGGTTTTGACACTCGGCGTGCCGAGGCGGCTTTGCGTCTGACTGTTAAGGAACTGCGGCGTGTGGTTGATGTCAAAATCGGCCCGCGTGAACTGAAGCGCACCAAGGATTATCTGCTGGGGACTTTCCGTCTGGGCTTGGAGGGCAGCGGCAACCAGATGATGTTCCTTGGGGAGTCGATGCTTAATTATGGACGGGTTGTCAATCCAGAGGAGACCATAAGTGGAATCAAAGCGGTTACGCCGGATGATGTGCGGCGAGTCGCGGAAGATATTTTTGAGATTTCACGCATGACGCTGGCCTTGGTGGTGCCGCGTGCGCAGCCGCAGAGCGAGGATGATTGGCTGGCGGCATTCAAAAAGCTTTGATTTAGTGATGAACCGGATTTTATTCGATGCCGATGAAATACAGGCAAACGGCACTGTGCTGCTGTCTGACGAGCGGGCACGGCATCTGCGCGACGTTCTCAAAGTCACGCCAGGTTGTGAGGTCAAGTCCGGCACCGTCAACGGCTTGGCCGGCACATCGCGCATCGTGGCTGTTTCGGGCGCTCATGTGACGCTGGTTCCGGATCATAAAACAGCGATGCCGGAGCCGTGGCTCGATCTGATTCTAGCTGTGCCGCGTCCCAAAGTGCTGAAGCGGCTGTGGCCGCAATTGGCCGCGCTCGGGATCGGCAAGATCGTCTTGATCAACGCCGGCCAGGTGGAAAAATGCTATTTCAGTAGCCATTGGCTTGACCCGCTTTATTTTCGTCCGTTATTGCTAGACGGTCTGATGCAAGCCGGCACAACCAGAATTCCCGAGGTGCTTGAGCGACGCCTCTTCAAACCTTTCATCGAGGATGAACTGGACGTGCTGTTTCCCATATCTTGCCGACTTATTGCGCATCCTGGCCCACCTACGTCCAGTGTCGATTATTGTGGGCCATCGCGTCCGTTACTGGCGGTCGGGCCAGAAGGCGGCTGGAGTGCATTTGAGTTGGATCTGCTGGCGAGACACGGGTTCCAGCGCTTCTCGCTGGGGGAGCGGATTTTGCGCACGGACACAGCCTGCATCGCTCTGATCGCGGTGCTCGAAAGCCCGATCATTAGCGCGACTTGATACAAGGCTGGATAAGTGACAGAGGCACTTCCCATGTGCTAGCGAAGCTACGCCTCAAACCGCAATACTGGTTGATGGTTGATGGTTGATGGTTGCCTGCTCCAACATCTGCGGACGGCTAAGGTAGGCACGCCTCGGCCTGTCTGCGTACGTACCAGCACAGGCAGGGGACGCATCTCTTTCAATCGAAAGTTGCGTGAAAACATTCCGACTGCTGACTTCTGGATACTGTGTGCTTGCAATATTTTGCAAGCACACCCGGATGCGTCACATGCCTATAGCTTCGCTCCGATTTTGAGTCTGATCGCGACTTTTCTTTGTCACCGGTCACTCAAAGTGTACCACTTACGGTCGATTCAAAATGTACCACCCATGAGGACGATTATTGCTCGTTTTTGACGTGATTGTCAAGTGGTCTACTTTCGGTTTTTTTGCATAACAAGTAAGATTTCAAGTTTAGCTGCCTGCCTTTTTCTAATTGCGTAAAATCCAAGGGGGTTTGGGGGACTGGTCCCCCATGTGTTAAATCACATGTGATCATTTTTACACCTCATTGCTCACCCTGGTTTCCTGCAGATCCGGTTTTCATCCGGTAACTGCG
>CAZKZI010000029.1:9598-26290 GCA_964557205.1 uncultured Lentisphaeraceae bacterium | reverse complement strand
ATGATCACCGGCAGGTTGCGGCTAAAGGGCGCGGTGGCGAAATGACGATCCATCTTGTAATAGCCTTTGAGCATCTTCTGGAAATTGCGCGGACCGATCGCGATCATCAGCGGCAGGCCGATGGCCGAAGGCAGCGAGTAACGCCCGCCTACCCAGTCCCAGAAGCCAAACATGTTGGCGGTGTCTATGCCAAACTCCGCGACTTTCGTGGCATTGGTCGAGACTGCCACGAAATGCTTGGCTACAGCCTTTTCGTCGCCGAGTTTCTCGACCAGCCAGGCGCGTGCGCTCATGGCGTTGGTCATGGTCTCCTGCGTTGTGAAGGTCTTGGAGGCCACGATAAACAGCGTCTGTTCCGCCTTGACCTCACGCAACGTCTCAGCCAGATGAGTGCCGTCAACATTCGAAACAAAATTCATCGAGATCGAGCGTTTGGTGAAAGGCTTTAACGCCTGACAGGCCATGGCCGGGCCGAGGTCCGAACCGCCGATTCCGATGTTCACCACATACTTAATGCGCTTGCCGGTGAATCCTCTCCACTTGCCTGCGCGCAATTTGTCGGCAAAGCCGGACATATCTGCCAGCACTGCCCTCACATCCGGCATCACGTCTCGCCCGTCCACATAAACCGGCCGGTCCGAGACATTCCGCAGCGCGGTATGCAAAACCGCACGGTTTTCAGTCTCGTTTATAGCCTCGCCCGCGAACATCGCATCGATCCAGCGCCGCAGATCGCTGGACTCCGCCAGCGCGACCAGCTTTTTCATAAGAGTTGGCGTCACCAGGTTCTTGGAATAGTCCAGCGTCCATCCCGCTGCGGCGGACGTGAAGCGTTCCACCCGCTGCGGATCATCCTGGAACAATTCACGCAAATGACTGTCTCTGACATTGGCGATTTCCGCCTCTACGGCACCCCATGCCTCATGATTCATTCTGACACCCCGCATCTAAATCGACGTTACACAAAATCGGCTCCGGCGGGCTTACGTTCCTCCGGCATAGTGACAACCGGAAAACTTACGGTGCCATTCCACTTAAGACGGCGCGCACCCCCCGTAATAAAGGTGTTTAGTTAACCAAAACCCGGGCCAATATGCAAGAACACCACAGAGGGGGGCGATTCAACTTTGTTGCATCGCCCTGAGGATTCAGGAGCCAGGGGGCAGGGTTCAGTCGGCCGTGCAGTTGCGCTGTGAATGATCGCAGGGGGCTATGCGGACGCCTCGGGGATGCGTCCCTACCATGCGATGCGTGTGTCTGGTAGGGATGGTTCCCCGAACCGTCCGCCGAATCGCTGTGCGCGGGTTGCCAAACCGCTCTCAACGCCGTTTACGTATGCGGGCAGCGACCCTTTCCGCGATTTCGCGGTAACCGCGGGCGTTGGGATGTATCGGGTCGCTTTTTAATGCGCCGCGTGACAACACATGCGGTATTGTTTTCTTGTCGTATACCGCTCCACATTCCACCGCAACATTGGCGTAAAATTCTTGTGCGCGCAATAAAAGTCCGGGCCGTGGCACACCCAACAGCAAAACAGCCGCCCCTGCGTCCTGAGAAATTTCTATCATACGCCGCAGGTTTCTTTCGATCTCCTGATCAGGCACCTTCCGCAACAGATCGTTGCCGCCATGACACAGCACCACCAACACGGGTCTGTGCTCGATAAGGACAGCGGGCAGTCTCTGCAACCCCTCCGCTGAAACCTCGCCAGGCACCCCTTCATTCACGGTCTCGCATCCCAGAAGCCCGGCCAATACCGACGGATAACTCTCTTCATAATCAGCCCCTGTGCCGTGCGTGAGACTGTCGCCGAAACACAAGACGACCGAATCATCCGTCATTTGCGGCAACACCGAACGTTTAGCGCATCCCAACGCCAGACAACAAAACACCGCGCCAACCCGTACCGCCGGTTCCATTATTAGCTTGGCCCTGCCGCTAATGAACGAATGAATTGAAGCACTAATGTAGTTCTCCTTCATTTCTTCTTGAACAACTCTTTTTCAACTGTTACGGATCAGGCGCGAGCTACCTTGAGTTGCCTGCCGTTAAAATCATACGTCTGTGGCGTCTCGCCTATAAATCACGGGCAAAATGCCCGTGTCCCCATCCGCTCCAACATCTGCGGACGGCATGGTAGGGACGCCTCCCCAACGCCCGAACTTTAGAATTTCTCTCTCCATAAGCGCTCAGTATCGCGCCAGATACTTGTCCAATAGCCCATGCATGCGATCCTGCAGCCACGGCGTGACCTTCCAAAAATCGCGCAGTTCCAGATATTCGCCGACAGTGGTCTGCTGGCCGGGCTTGACCGCGAATTCCGCTTTCAGCAGTATATTGCGGGCAGTGGCGTCGGGCGCGACAAACTCAACCACATTCACACGGAACCCCAGTATCCGTAAAATCTGCGCGCGGAAAGTGTCGGTCAGCAGATCGGCCAGCCTTTCGCGTAAAATGCCGTGGCGCAGCACCGCTTGCATCGCGCCGCCATCCTTCAAAGCCTTGTGCAGCTCATGCTGACAGCACGGCGCGCACAGCAGGTAACGGCATTTCCACTCTATGCCGCGCGCCAAGGCCTCGTCTGTGGCCGTGTCGCAGGCATGCAGGCTCAGTACCATGTCCGGCTCGAAAGGCGGCTCGGCATCCGCGATGTCGCTCTCGATGAAGGTCACCTGTCCGGACACATCAAGCGCTTGCGCCATGCCCCGCGCGGAATCCAGCACATCACGCTTACGGTCGATCCCGCACACGCAGACCTCAAACCCGCGCACTTGAGTCAGATAGAAGTATACAGCCAGGGTCAGATAAGCGCGGCCGCAGCCGCAATCCACTATTTTTAAGGTTTTTTCGGTTCTTTCCGACACCACGGTGTCTATGACCTTGAGAAACGCATTGACCTGATCATACTTACCGCGTCTTGAAGACTTGACGTTGCCATCCGCATCAGCAATACCCAGAACCCGCAAGAGAGCCGCCGAGTCGAACTCTGTCAGCGGCTGGCGCTTGACACGATCATGCTGTCCGAGCAAAGCGTCATCGGGCCGTTCCTGGGCCCGGCCGCGTGATTCCAGCAACTTGCCTTTTTTGGTTACGCGCAAGTGCAGGTCGCCGGCGGAAGTTAGCAGATGCAACTCTCGCGACCCGGTCTGCGCCAACATTTTTTCAAGAACCTCCCGCGCCGACGGGAGGTCGAAATTTTTAACCGTGGTCTGACCTTCCGCCACGGTCTCCCGCTGAAACAAATCTTCCCCCTTGATCGCAACCGGACGCAAACTTACCCGCGCTGCTGAACCGCCGCGACGTGACACCTGCGTCAACTTAACGAATAACGACGCATCAAAAACGCTTTTGCGTATCTCTTCCGCCAATCCTTCCGGCAACTCCGAACGTGACATCTGCTTCTCCTTTTTAATCTGCTTGGTTTAACTTATCCCCTTTAGTCTAATACCACAAGCGCAAGTTTTGAGGATTGCTATCAGTCAGGTACGCTTCTACTATTGTGAATCACACCGAGGATTCAGGAACCAGGGGTCAGGGTTCAGGAGTCAGAATGAGAGACCAGCAAACAGCATTGCTGCACGTCGCTTGTCGGTTTGAGGCGCAGCTTCGCTAGTAGTTATCTGTATAAAGGAGAAATCAGAAATTGAAAACAAAACTTTTGTCGACACTCATAATCGCCGTATGTTGCATATCTGTCCAAGCCCAAAAAAATGTAAGCGTCAAGACCGTCAATAACATATCGTATTACGACAAAGCGGAAACCGGAGCGGCCGACAGCTACAAGGCCAGCCAATGTGTGCTGGACTTGCGTTATCCTGAGAATAAATCGGGGTTCGCTACGGTCGTATGGTTCCACGGCGGTGGGCTCACCGGCGGCAAACGTCATTTCATCAGACTTCTGGACCAGACCATAGCCATCGCAGCCGTGAGCTACCGACTTTCACCGAAAGTCGAGCATCCGGGGTATCTGCAAGACGCGGCTGCGGCCACCGCCTGGGTAATCCGCAACATCGCGCAGTATGGCGGCGACTCAAACAAGATTTTTGTGGCCGGGCACTCTGCCGGCGGATATCTTTCGGCCATGATCGGAATGGACCCTCGCTGGCTTAACGAACGAGGCATGTCAAACCTGCAACTGGCCGGCATCATACCGGTCAGCGGTCAAGTCACGACCCATTTCCATGTCAAGAAACTGCGCGGCGACACCGGGCCGGAATTCCGTCCCATTATCGACGAGTTCGCCCCGCTCTACCATAGCGCGAGCAACCTGCCGCCGATCTGCCTGATCTTGGGCGACCGCCGCATAGAATACAAGAACCGCGTGGAAGAGAACGCCCTGCTGGAAGTGAGCCTGCGCAATCTCGGCCATACGCATGTCGAGTTTTACGAGATGGGCGGCCTGAACCACGGAACGGTAGGATGCGGCGGCTTGATACCTTTGGAGAACTTCGTAAAAAACTTGAGCAAAAACAGCAACCGCTAACACTTTCTGTTTTCACGACTCTTCCGCGATTTTCTTGAAGAAGTGGCGAGCCTGGCCCAGTTCGCACCGGAAATCATGCAGCAGTTTGCCTACCGCCCATCGCTGGTATTGCGGAGCATTGCCGAAATTCCTTTTGGGAAACCGTGAGTACTTTGCTTTGGTTTTTTGTTTTTCAGCCTGTCCTACTTGATCGAATAACGGGTGGCTTTGGTCAGAGCCTTCCACAACTGCCCCGAAGTCTCTGCCGCCAAGATCGCTTCGCGGTGCTGCTCTTTGAGGAACGTCTCGGTCAGACCCGAAACGAGCTTAAGATAGAAGGCGCTCACCGCGGTCGGGATCGTGATGAAAAAGATGATGGTTGCCACGCTGCCGGCATCGTCATACTTTATGCCATTGCGCGATACGCCGAGAGCCAAGGTCAAGCCACCGCCCTCCACACCGCGCACATGCGGGAAGGCCAACCCGTTCTCCATGGCCGTGCTGAGCACCGCCTCGCGTTCGAGTGCGCTTTGCACCAGCTTATCAACGCCGGAGACAAATCCCTGATCGTACATTACCTTGGACAATTCCTCAATAGCCTCGGCGCCGGTAGAAGCCTTAAGGTTAGGCACCATCAACGACTCGGCGGAAAAACGCGAGATGCCGGACTTGCGCGGTTCCGTGCGGCTCGGCGCATCACCCACCCAACGCGGCGCGTCGCTCTCTTCAAACAAGATGCGGGCGCAGCTCGGGCAGTTCTGAATCTGCTTGCAAAAGCGCACAGCCTGCACCTGGCTGATCGGCATGCGTATTCCGCAGATGGCGCAACACCCGTTATACATCGGAGCCATCACTATATGATCTTTTTTGTATAACCGCATGTAAAGCGATTTAACATCGGGTGGCAACTTGTCTGTAAGCTGGTCAATAGAGTCGTTCAGGTAGTTCATGTGACTGCCGTCACCGTTAGTCCGGTGCTCGTCACGTATCAACACAAGCTCTTGAAGCTGGTTCAGATGGTTTATGAGACTCTGCATGCGTTCCTTTCCTCACGATGTTTTGCTATGGCTATTTCGAAGCATAACAATTCCTTACTCAAACTATGTTTTATCATTGTTGCTAAATTGTGAGCCAGTGTCAATTAAACCCGCAACAAAGTCGACGCGCGTTGCCTCTGACCATTCTTTTGACTATACTTGCGCCATGTCATTCGAGATACAAAACTACCTTTCAACACGGAAAGATTTGGTCGAGACCGTTCTTTTCGGCTGTTTACCTGATGCGAACACCCCCCCTGCCAACCTCTCCGGAGCTATGCGCCACGCTGTTCTGACCGGCGGTAAACGTCTGCGGCCGATCCTGTGCCTCGCCGCCGCGGAGGCCGCAGGCGGAAAACCCGAGCACGCGCTTTTGCCGGCATGCACCGTGGAGCTGCTGCACGCCTACACGCTCGTGCATGACGATCTGCCCTGCATGGACAACGACCTCTTGCGCCGCGGGCAGCCCACGGTTCACGTCAAATACGGCGAAGCCGTGGCCGTGCTAGCCGGAGACGCACTGCTGACACTGGCCTTCGAGATTCTGGCCCGCACACCGGAAACCCGACCCGGCATGACAGCCCAGCTTGTCGGCGAACTCGCCGTCGCCGCAGGAGCGGCAGGCGTGATCGCCGGACAGGTCGATGACATTGGCTTTGAAGGCCACGAAACGCGGGATATGATCGAAAGTGTCTTCCGCCACAAAACCGCCGACCTGTTCCGCGCGGCAGTCAGACTGGGCGCGCTTACCGCCAACACCGATAAAATTGTCTTGGAGAAACTCTCGGCTTTTGCCGATGGCCTTGGCATGGCTTTCCAGATAACAGACGACCTCCTTGACGCTGCCGAAAACAAATCCGAAAAGGCCGGAGAACTATCCTGCCTGTGCGTCATGACCGCAGACGCTGTCCGCGAGTGGGCCGCGCAGAATACAGAGTCAGCCCTCGCAGCACTGCAAGGGTTGCCAGGGCCGCACCTTGCCTTGGCTGAAATCGCCCGGGCCCTGCTTAGCCGACAACAGTGAAAACACGCGCGAACTCCCGGGACAAACCTTGCCACTGATCCCCCGTCAGACGCTCTGGTCTAACATGCGGATCAATGCCTGCCGCAACTAATATCCTTTCCAACGTATCTTCTGAACACCTTAACTGCTCCGGAGCCTTGCGAAGTACAGAGCCGATCTGTTTGCGCCGGTGCATGAAAGCGTAACGAGTCAAGTCGAAGAACCATTGCCTCTCAGCCTTTGATAGATCACAGTCATGGCGCTCAAGACGCACGATCGCCGAACCGACTTCCGGTTTTGGCCAAAAGCATGAAGCTTTCACCTCGCGGGTCAGCGAGACGTCATAATCCAGTTGCAGCCAAACCCCCGACTGTCCGCGCGCTTCAGTACCCGGCCCGGCGCGTAACCTTTCCGCAACCTCGCTCTGCACCAGCACCACAAAACGCATCGGTGCGGCAGGATGCATTGCCAGTTCCAGAAGGATGCGGGTGCCCACGGAGTACGGCAAGTTTGAGACGCAGGCATCAAAACCCGCCGTCAGAAACTCGTCAAGGTCAAGATCCAGCGCGTCAGACTCAACCACATTCAGGGCTTTCGGGCTGCCCAGCGCCGCCGCCAGACGGGAGGCTAAGCGTCCGTCTTTCTCGACCGCCGTTACGTGCGCGCCGCGTTGCAACAGCGCTTCGGTCAGCACACCAAGACCGGAACCTATCTCTAGAATGCGCTGGCCCGCGCTAATACAGGCCGCGTCTGTGATGATGTTCAGGATATTCAGGTCCACCAGAAAATTCTGGCCTAGTGTCTTGTTCGGGTGAAACCCATTTTCAATACACCAATTTTTAACCTGCGTTGGCGAGGTCAGCTTCACGCGCTACCTCAATTAACCGTAGGCAGCTCGAACACCTTGATGTAGGCCTCGGCCCGCAGACGGTCAGTCCACTCCTTATAGATCTTTTCGGCCATGCGCATGCGCAGATGACTCTCTACATATGGTGCCGCCTCATCGAAGGTCAGCAGGCGGGAGTCCTGCTGCTCATCCTTGCGCACTATGTAGCCGTAACCGTCAAGGATCACCGCAGGCGAGACCTCACCCGGCATCAGCCGGTTAAGCTCCTCCACAATCTCGGCGCGAAAAACGTCTTCGGGGTTGACTTTCCCCCAAGAGCCGCCCTGCGCGGCCTTGGCGTCCCTGGAAAAAGTCTTCGCCAGCGAGGCAAAGGATGTGCCGGACTTCAGCGCAGCCTCTATTTTGGCCACGCGTTCCTCCACTGACGAATCCCCCTCCTGCGCAGGCGGATCGAGTATAATCATACTGACCGCAACGGCTGTCTCGGTCTGATACCGCCCTTTGTTAGCCTCATACTCATCGCGCACTTCTGTGGGTGTAGGGGAGATGCGCTTCTCGACCTGCTGATACCGCATGGCGGTGATCATCAAATCCTCTTCGATGCCCTTGCGCCAGTCTTCATAGGCGATCTTGCGTTCGGCCAGCAGGTCATGCAGCTTGGTATGGTCACCGTTGAAATTGTTGGCCACTATCTCGCGAATGCGATTGTCCACTGCCCAGGACTGCAGTTCCATCTTTGATTTTTGCGCCGCCGCCAGAATCAGCTTGCGGTCTATCAACGCATTAAGGGTAGCCGTGTAAAGTTCGCGGAGACGTTTCTCTCGCAATTCCGGCGACACCTCGGCCCAAGGGCTGCGCCGCACCTCGCTCATGACCTCGGCAATCGTGATCATCTCTGTATTGACGTACGCCGCCACGCCGTCCAGCAAGACCGCGGGCTTTTTCTTGACTGGCAAGCCCTGTGCCGAAACAATGGCAACAAGCAGAGTAGAGGCGAAAATATGTTTCAAATGTGAATTAGGCATCAATTTCATCCTTTCAAGAACGTAAGTTTTAAATTATATCGCATTGGCTCCGGCATTACCAAGCGCTAAACGCCCCCGTCAGATTTTTCCCTGAAGCCGCCAGCGGATCAACGTGCCCGCGATGCTACCGAAATAAGCCGGGTATATGACCAGCAACAACGGCAAGCGCGTTAGACCGACTTTACGGTTAAGGGCGACATGCGCAATGAAAGGCACACCCGCAGCCAAAGCTATGACGCAAAGATCTACCAGCGTATTGGGATATTCATCCCAAAGGTTGGTCAGCATGACCCACAGCAGCGCCATGCTGATGCACACAAAACCTACACGCCAGCGCCACCCCATCTTGTCGTCTAGCGGCACCAAGACCTGCTGTATGCCCACCACCCAAGTTCCGAGCACAAAACCTCCAAAGAAAACCCAATGACCCAATTGGTCATCCAGATAGACCAGGGTGCGCCACACTTCCGGCACCAGCGTACTTTCAGGATAAACCGCCTGCATGCGGTTGACGGGATCGTGCATGCCCATGCCACAGGCGACGAAATAAACGGCAAGAACCATCAGCACCTGCACCGCGACATGCGTCCGCCCTCTGCCGAGACAACGCGCGATCAGCCAGAAGATCACCCCTATGACCGGCGCGAACACGAACATCGACAAAGCCTCGCGTATGCGCAACACATCCCCGAAGGGACGCAACTGACAGGCCGCAGGTGCCATGCGGCTGGCGCCTGCCAATAAACAGATCACCGCAAAAACGACCATCAAGACCGTCAGCCGCTTTAAGACCTCACAGTCACTTTGCGCGCACAAATGCTCTTCATTCATGGCGCTTAAATTACCATTTGAACTTTGATGCTACAAGCCTAGCGATGTGGTTACTGGTTGATGGTTGATGGTTGATGGTTGATGGATGCCTGCCGCTAGAATCATACATCTGTTTGGTTGCCCATCCGCTCCAGAATCTGCGGTTCGCATGGTAGGGACGCCTCCCCGAGGTCCGCATAGCATGGACCTGCGGACGGTTCGGGGAACCATCCCTACCAAGGCACACGCATCGCATGGTAGGGACGCCTCCCCGGCCTGTGCGGGTACGCACGCAGACAGGCCGAGACGCCCCCTGAATTCTATGCGATTCAACATCATTGCCATTGGCAACACAGTGTATTACAATGATAAGTGAATTTATTGCCGTCAAGGCTCAATTGGAAAACAGAGGTGCGTATGCGATTCCTGGCGGCAGCCGCCTGCATTCTTATAGCAACCATAGTCATGTCTACGGGCACAAGCTCCTTGTCCTTCCCCGACACACCCTTGACCATCGTACCACGCGACCCGCACCTTTCGATAGTGCGTGTCGCCAAAACCAACAGCGGACGCCATCTGCTGATACGCGAAGGTGAAGACGGACGCTTGGAGGTGCGCCTGCCTTCAAAAGCTGGCGCATGGGACGATCTTGCTCTGCGCTGGTCTGACAGCGGCGACTGGTTCCAGGCCGGTGTAGGCGGTGGATTATACTTCGCCACCACTAACGGACAAAGTACGCGTGCCGAACAGGAAGCGGTCGAGATCACCACCGACGGCAAAAGCGTCGTTTACAGCGGAAAACTGACCCACGGAAACCTTCGCTCCAACGTCAACATATGCTTCCGGCTGATCGGCAAGTCGCTGGTCATGGATATCCAGGCTAAAGGCGGGCACATTTGCGAAGCTCGCTTCGGCTCCACCCGCGGTCTCGTCAACCCGCGCTTGGTTACCATACCATACTACACCTATAACGGCTACGGAGGAGGGAGCGAACGCCCTTTCGTGATCGTCTCCGGCGATACCGAAAACCCGCTTTTCTTCATGGCGCACGTCGACTGGACTCAGTCCAACGCCTCCTCCCCTTTCAGCGGCGGCATGCTTTTTGACGGAACGCTGGCCAGTAACGGCGGCACCCGCTATGAGCCTAAGACCGATGGCCAGCGCAACCCTTGCTTCGAGCGTTTTGTCTTGACCCTTTCCCCGCGCTTCGAAGATGTCCTACCGAATATTCCCAACCCACCCTCGCCTTGGCGGCATGTCACCGGCACACGCGTCTGGCGCGCCCACGGCACCGGCGGCCGCGACCGCGATGCCGCCTACTGGCGGGATGTCCACCGCTGGGGCATGCGCCAGCTCGTGGTGACCGACCATGAGACCGGCTGGCGCGACATCCCTACCTCCGTGACGCCCTGGAGCCGCGTCGATTACGACGCCCGCGTGCCGGGTGCCGCCACCTTCGCCGCGGTTTTCTACTCGTACGGAGAGATCATGCTTATTCAAAAGAAAACCTGGAACGGCCCGGTTTACTCTGAAGGCCCGAACCACTTCATGTACTGCGGACTGACCGACGGCAATTACGCGCAGGATCAGAGTTACCGCATCTCCGAAAATCCGTGGCTGGTGGATTTCGACCTGCTCAGAATGCATGACCTCTGCTGCAATTTCGGCATGGGCAATCCCGAAATGTTCTACCCCCATAAAAGCGCGCCGCCGGATGCCGAGACGGCCAGAGACCGCTTTCTGGCCGCCACCGTCGCCTTCGGTCACCCCGGATTCCTGCTATACGGGCGCGACGCCGAGCTGCGCAGCTATTACATGCTCCAGGCCATCGCCAGCCTTTACACGCAAGCCTCCGCCGAAGCCATCCGCTATGTGGCGGCTGACGGCAGCGTCCTCGACTCTTCTGCGGCCGTCGCTGCTGGCGTCCACGAACGTTCGCAAATCCTGACCCGCTATGCCGACGGCACGGTCACAGCCGTCAACGGCAACCCACGCGAGCGAATGCGCCTGAACGTCGACGGCCAAGCGCTGGATCTGCCGCCGAACGGCTACTGGGGACGCAGCGCCGATAATGCCGTGCGGGTCATCAGCGGCGACCTTGACGGCCGCCGGTTTGATCTCTCGGTCTCACCTGACTACACCTACATCGACGGGCGCGGCGTCTTCACACGCCTGCCGGAAGGTGCCAGCATGGGCGTGGCAATCTGCCGCGTAATCACCAACGACCTGATGGAGGTGCTGCTGCACAAAACCAGCGAGGCCGGATTCCCCTTCACCGTTGGCGAAGCCGTGGCGTTGGACAAAACCAATGCCATCGTCGGAATCGCCGAAGTGCGCTACGCACGAGGCCTCAGTTATGTTCTACCGGTCAAAAACGCATTCTCATACTGCCTGCGCCGTATCCCGCAACCGCCCCAAGTTCTGCTGGACTGCGATAAAGACACAGTTTTACCCGGCGAGCGGGTACTGGTCCGGGGACGGCGGGAGCATGTCCTGGACATACCAAAAGACGTTAAACCCGGCGACCGGCTATGGTATGCGTTAGAGCAGGGCTGGATCGATTTCACGGTTGCAGTCCCGAAACCCGACAGCAGCATAGCGGGCGACTTACGCCTTACCCCTTGATTTTGAAACAACCGCTTTTTATTTGAGTAATGCCGTTATGACATCCGCTTGGATCAGCCTTGCCGTATTTTTTGTGTGCTACGTTCTGTTTGTCGTGCTGCCGACCCGCCGCTCATGGACCGCCTGCGCGGGCGGGTTGCTGCTGATCCTGACAACCTCTCTGACCTGGCGCGAGGCTTTTCTGGAAAAAATCAGTTGGAACGTAATGGGGCTTTTCTTCGGCACCTTAATTCTGGCAGAAATGTTCCTGCTCTCGCGTGTGCCTGCGGTGATGGCTGAATGGCTGGTCGACAAATGCCGCTCCACTCGCGCCGCCATGCTGGCCTTGTGCGCGCTTGCCGGATTTATCTCCATATTCGTCGAAAATGTCGCGGTTGTACTGTTGGTCGCTCCCGTGGCCTTGAGCCTGGCCGACAAGTTGAAAATCAACCCCGTCCCCCTGCTGATCGGCGTGGCGGTCAGCAGTAACCTGCAAGGCACAGCCACCATGATCGGCGATCCGCCCAGCATGATACTCGCCGGATACATGCGCATGGGCTTCTGGGATTTCTTTGTTTACCACGGCAAACCTGGCATCTTCTTCGCGGTTCAGACCGGCATGCTCGCCTCGCTGGCCGTGCTTGCTTTTGTTTTTCGTGAACACAAAGACAAGCCCATGCAAGTCGAGCAGGAGCGAGCACTCTCATGGACACCGGCAGCCATGCTGGGATTTTTGGTGCTGGGTCTGTCATTCGCAACCATCATCGATCCTGAATTCCGTTGGTTTGCCGGAACATTCACATTGCTATTGGGCGCGGTCGCCCTGATCTGGTTCCGCCTGTGTGTGCGATGGATTAGCACCCGCAAACTGATCAGGTCGCTGGATTGGGACACCACCTTATTCCTGATCGGCGTTTTTGTGCTGGTCGGTGGTCTCAGCGACTCCGGCTGGATGGACCATCTTGCAGAATTTATGTCGCGTGCCGCCGGCAGCGGGCCTCTGCTGGCCTTCGCCATAATCGTTGTTTTCGCGGTGGTCATCTCCGGCTTTGTCGACAACGTGCCTTTCCTGCTGGTAATGATACCTGTCACCCAAAAGGTCGCAGCGCATATGCAGGTCGAGGTTCCGCTGCTGATGTTCGGACTTTTGATCGGTTCTTGCCTAGGGGGCAACCTTACCCCAATCGGCGCTTCCGCCAATGTGGTGACCATCGGCCTCTTGCGAAAACACGGCCATACAGTGAGTTTCCGCGATTTCATGCGTGTGGGCATACCGTTCACAGTGGCGGCGGTGGTCAGTGCTTGTGTGCTGGTCTGGTTTGTCTGGAGCTGAAGAGTTTCTCCGAGCGCAACTCTAACTTGCCACAAACGCGCAATCCAAATGCTTGACGGCAAACGGCGATTCCTCAAGAATATAAAACGTTTTCACAGACATCTAACTTACTGCTGGATTGGTGCGGCATGGGTATTATCATAGATCACAACGCCCGTAAACGGGACATCATTGCGAAAGCGATCAACCTCTTCGCTGAGCAAGGTTATAATGGTGTAACTTACCAGAAAATCGCCGACAACTGCAACATCGCCAGAACCACCCTGTACAAATACTTCCATAACAAACGGGATATATTCAGCACCGCCATCTGGGAAGTCGCGAATCTCATGATCGGTTGCTATGCTGAGATTCTACCTTTACAAACCGGAGTTGTCGACCGCCTTCACCGCGTCGTGTGTGCTGTGTTGCGCCTGCTTTTCGAAAACCGGGTAATACTAACCGTAATACTCGACTATGTTCTGGCCGCGCAACGTGCCGGCCACAACATGCAGCGCACCATCAACCTCCACACCATCGCCCTGCGCCGGATTCTGCACCGGCTCGTGACCGAAGGCGTGCGCACCGGCGAATTGCGCGAAGTCAACCCGCGCCTCGCCACCGACCTGATCTACTCCCAGTTGGAAGCCGCCGTACTGCGGCTCACGGTCAGCCAAAACGCCAATTATGACGAGCTGGCAGCCATGCTGTACCAGACTATCGAAAACCTGCAGGCATCGGATCACCCCGATTAAACTGCCCGGCAAAAAATGCGACCAATAATATCCATAGCCGCTTTTTGCATCGTCACGTTCGCCATCACCGGCAAAGCTGATGATGAAGTGCAGCTTAAGCCCAAAATCTACGAACCTCGCAAAGCTTTTTCCTCCGACTCCCACCGCACCACGAAATATCAGCCTGATTCTTCACGCTCTTTCATCTCAAAACAGGCTGAACCGCAACGCGGCCGCTGGTGGCAAATATTCCGATCCAAAAAACCTACGCCAGTTTCCACCCCACTTAGCGGCGCTAAGACTGCCCAATCCGTGCCGTTGCGACAGGACAGGCAAATATCCGCAGCAACCCTGAAAGCTGTCCCGAAAAGCGTCACTGAAAAGAAGCCCTATAATTCCGGTGTCAGCCAAACGGTAAAACCCTATACGCCGGACAACCGGCCGAAACCGAAAAATCCTCTGCTGCGTCCACGACAGAACATAAAGGAGCCGCAGTGAGCCAGCCGGTGACGCCCTCGGCGTGGGGCATCCTGCCTTCAGAGTGGCTGTCAATCTGTCAAGAGTTGCAACAGCCGGTCTTCCGCGCCAAACAGATCGTAACCGGGCTGTATCAGGACTTCGCTGAATCCTGGGAGAATGTAACCACCCTGCCTGCCGAGCTACGCAAAACCTTGGGCGGCCGTTTCCCGCTGAACCCGCTCACTCCGGTTGAGAACAGCGCTTCCGAGGACGGTGTCCGCAAGCTGCTTCTCGCCTGCGCCGACGGCGAACGCGTCGAGACCGTCATAATCCCCTCCAAAGGCCGCACAACCCAATGCATCTCAACCCAGATCGGATGCGCCTTGGGCTGCGCCTTCTGCGCCAGCGGCTCACAGGGCCTGCTGCGTGACCTTAACGCGGGAGAGATCGTCGCCGAAGTCATGGCTGTCTGCCACGTACTGCGCGCGGATGCAACGCCTGAAACAACGTCTCCGCGCCCCGGCGCGAAACCCGCGCTGCCGCGTCCGGGCAACATCGTGGTCATGGGCATGGGCGAACCCTTCGCCAACTATGATAATGTCATGCGCGCCCTGCGCATTCTTAACCACCAGCAGGGCCTTAACATCGGGGCGCGCCACATCACGATCAGCACATGCGGTCTGGTACCGGGCATACGCCGCCTAGCCGAGGAGGGGCTTCAATTCGAGCTTTCCGTCTCCCTGCACGCGCCGGACGATGAATTGCGCAACCGCATCATGCCGGTCAACCGACGCTGGCCTATAAAAGAGCTGCTCGAAACCTGCCGGGAATACACAGCAAAGACCGGGCGGCTGGTAACGTTCGAGTACACTCTGATCAAAAATTTCAATGACCGGCCGGAGCATGCCGCCCAGCTGATCCGACTGCTGCGCCAAATGTCATGCAAAGTCAACCTCATACCTCTCAGCCCGATAGCCGGATTTGATGGCCGGCGGCCGAACCACAACGACTGCCTCGCCTTTTTAGACCTCCTGTTGAAAGCCAAAATCAACACCACCATGCGTCGTTCGCGCGGTAAGGATGTCAATGCCGCCTGCGGCCAGCTCCGCCTGCGGTCGCAAATTCACTCAGTCAACAACCGTGAAAAGAAATATGCTGAAATCTTTACTGCCAGAAACACTTAATCTGCCGCAACAGACCGTTTCCAAAGCAGGCGCCGTGCTGGAGCTGCCCATTCTGGCGCATGCGTTAGGACCGCAGGGGTTCATTGTTCACGGACACTCTCTGCAAGCCTCGGGAATGCTGGATCGCATCCTTTCCGCCGCACCCTCTGATCGCATTTGCACATGGCTGCACGGCGGCGGCGAACCGCGCGTCAATGATGTTGACACCTTGCGTGCAGAGCTGCGGGCAAAGCGTCCTGACTGGGTTGCCGCCGTCGGCGGCGGCAGTGTGATCGACCTAGCCAAAGCCGCGACCGGACTGGTTGCCGCCACGGAAAAAACCGCCTTCTACCAGAGCAACCCTAAACAGGTAACTGCCGCGACAATCCCGCTGATCGCCGCGCCCAGCACGGCCGGGACAGGCTCTGAAGCCACGCCGGTCTCGGTGCTGACCGACCCCGCGCGCATGCTCAAGCAGTCCATTCGCCACAATTCGCACGTCCCGCGGCTGGTTGTTCTGGATCCCTATCTGCTGCAAGGCTGTCCGCCCGCCACCATCGCGGCGGCAGGACTGGATGCCTTTATTCAGGCTTTCGAATCCTACACCAGCCGTCACGCCACCCCCTTCACGCGCGCTCTTTCGGAACTTGCTTTACAGAGCATAGCGCGCTCGCTACTGTTGTTATATCGTCAGGAACAGCAGGCGGCGGCCGACATGCTGGAAGCCAGCTATCTGGCCGGGGTCGCCCTCTGTCACGCCCGCCTCGGGGTCATCCACGGACTGGCCCACCCGCTGGGCGTCCGCTTCAACGTGGCGCACGGTCTGGCCTGCGCCTGCTGCCTGCCAGCCGCGCTGGCCTTCAACCGCCCGGCCATACAGACAGACCTGCTCGATCTTAAAAAACGTCTTGGTTTAGATGTCGAGAGTCTGGTAGCTCAATGGCTTGACGCCATGCGGCTCGACAACCCCTTCAAAGGCCGCCAGATCGCCGACCCGGCGCAAGTGATCCGCGAGACCCTTGCATCCGGCTCCACCGCCGCCAATCCGCGTCCGGTCTCCGCTGAAGACGTGGAATCCCTACTCGCCACAATTTTTGGGTAATAAACAGCAGCTCGGCCGGTGAGGGTATCGAACTATTTAACGCGCCACTTGGTGGCCATCAGGCCGGTTTTCTCTCCCTGCTTCTCCGCCTGATAATTTACCGTCACGCAATTTGAGCAGATGCGGCGGATATC
>CAZKZI010000029.1:0-9498 GCA_964557205.1 uncultured Lentisphaeraceae bacterium | reverse complement strand
ACAAACACAATAATCGCGAACAGCATCGCTCCGAACTTATTGGATCTTGATGTCATGCGCGTGCTTGTCGATAGTGAACCGCGCCGCTTCTTGATCGGTGATACGCCGGTCACCGAGAAATAGACCGTCCACTGTGATGCCGGAGATGGCATGCTCCGCGTCATAACCGTGAAAATAAGAGGGGGGCATTCGGTCGGCATGGATGCGGATATTGCGAAGTGTAATGTCGTAGATATAGCCGCGACGTTCACGTCCGCTCGAGTATTCATGGTGTTTATATATTTTGAAACACAAGGCTGTTGGCATATATGTGCTGTGCGGATCAACAACATACGGAGTCTCGTCGTTCTTCTGTATGGAGGGCCTTGGGGCAACGGGATCGTATTCGATGCGGATGTCCTCAAAAAGTACATCGTGTACCCTGCCGTAATCGGCATTCGAGATGTCGATGGCGGAGCCGGTCGCATGGATAACATCACAGTTGCGGAAAACGATTCGGCGTAGATGCTCGGCACACGTTTCAACGCCAATCTCCAGCGCCTTTCCCCAATCGTTCCATACGACGCAATTCTCGAAGATAATGTCCTCGCAGGTATTGAAAACATAACCCTCATGACCTTTCGCGCAGAGCGAATCATCGTAACTGCGTATGAAGCAGCCGGTGACTTGAGCGTTGCGGCAGTTGTGCAAGTTGATACCATCGCTGTTGTACCGCCAGCAGCCGATGATTTTGCAATTCGTGACCGCAATCTTGTTGCAGCCGAAGCAAGCAATGTTGTAGACCAGCGAGTCGCGGATGGTGATTCCCTCGATCTGGATGTCGGTGGAATTAATGAGGTGAATCGTGTACTCACGACGGCTGTTGCGGACATCGCTTGAACCGTCTCCGAGCTTGTCAACTTTGTGGAGGATATCCTCGACATTCTCGCTATTGTCGAGGATACCGCGACCGAGAATCCGAACGCGGCGGACGTCCTTCCCGTGGATGCATCCGTAAACAACGGCACCTTCGTCAATATAGACCGTTTCATCATCCTTCAGTTTCAGGATGCCGATGCGATGGATACCTGCGCCGAAATAATGAACACCTGCCGCGCCGGGCGCGACGCTGTAGTTCATGGGCGGGTCGACAAAAAGATGCAGTGCGTTGTGGCGGCCGTCAATTTCGACCGTGTAGCCGCCCGCATGGGGAAGAGTGAAGGTGACGATGCCGTCCTTCACCACTGGAATGACCCTTGCCGAGAGGGGACGGATGGTACAAACGGCAAAGGCGCTACCAGGGGTATATCGGAAGGTGATAGGGCCGTTCCCCGTCAGACGCGCGAAATAGGCGACCTCGCGCTGATCGGGCGTACGCTGATGACCTGGCCAACGGCGGTTATAAGGATAGGCGGATACTTGGCATAGCGAGACGGGCAGCGGCAGTCCGCCTGCGGTGAGGGAAATGGGGGCGGCAGCCTCACCTCGAGGAAGCGGATAGATCCTCATCGATAGGGCGTTATTGTTTACAGCCGGGCTGCCAGATTCAGGAGCAGGTTGGGCGTGGAGCAAACAACAGGTCACAAGCAGACACAAAACTCCTGATAACCTTTTCATTCCATGATCTCCTTATCAAGTGCTACCTCGCTTCGCTAGGTAGCTTTCAGACAGGGAAAAGCGCGAAGAACAGCCCTTGCTTCTTGTACTTTACCTTTTCTCTCTGCACCCGCAGGCAGGCCGGACGAATCCGTTCCCTACAAGCATATAAGCATACTGACTTTGCCAATCAGCATCAAATAAAGTAATTAACTATTTTTCGTGCGCCGCCAGCGCCCGGCCGACATCTGGCACAGCCTCCAGCAAAGCGCGCGTGTAAGCGTGCCGCGGCGAGCCTATCACTGCCTCGGTGCTGCCGGTCTCGACGAAGACGCCTTCGGACATCACGGCGACACGGTCGCAAATATTGCGCACAACTGCCAAGTCGTGCGAAATCAAGATGATGGCCAGACTCAATTCTTTTTGTAAAGACCGCAGCAGATTAAGAATACGAGCCTGCACTGAAACATCCAGCGCACTGACCGGCTCATCCGCGACGATTAGCCGCGGTTCTAGCGCCAGACAACGCGCGAGACTGACACGCTGACATTGACCGCCGCTGATCTCGCGCGGGTAGGCACCAAGCAGATGGTGGGGCAACCCGACACGCTCCAACAACTCCCCTATCCGACCCGGAATTTTAGAAACCGGCACCATGCGGTGAACCCTTAAAACCTCTTCCAGCGTCTGATGCACGGTCATGCGGGGATTTAACGAGCCTGCCGCGTCCTGAAAAACCATCTGGACACTGCGGCGATAAAGGCGAAAATCAGCCGACGACATGCGGGCAGTGTCCGCGCCCTCAAAAGTAACCAGGCCGCCAGATGGTCTTTGCAGTCCGATCACGGTTTTGGCCAGCGACGATTTGCCGCAGCCGCTCTCGCCGACAATGCCGAAAGATTCTCCAACATTAATCCGTAATGAAACGCCACGAACTGCCTCGACCGGCATCTGGCCTTTTTTGTGGTAAACCACATGTAGATTGTCTACGCGCAAAAGCATAAAAATAACTTAACTAACGAAGCTGCGCCTCAAACCGACAATTGGTGTGCATGTGCCCCCAAAACCCTCTGTGGGTAAAGACAGCCAGCATCGGGACATACGGTCGCCAGCCGTTTTTTCAGGCGGAAGCTCCTGACTGCAGCGCGGCATCGCTTGTGGACAACGCGGCGCAAATGCACATCCCGCCGGCCACTTTTCGGCGGAGGGCACTGTGCCGGGAATATCTTTAAGCGGCGCGTCCCGCGGCGTGTCCAGCATAGGCACGGCAGCAATCAAGCCGCGCGTGTAAGGGTGATAAGGCATTGCAAGCACTTTGCTTACCGGACCTGTCTCTGACACCTGGCCGGCATACATGACATACAAGCGCGAGGTGCGTCCAGCCACTATGCCGAGATTGTGCGTAATCAGCAAAACAGCCATTCCGTTGGCTTCGGACAAACTTTCGAGTAGATCCAGCACCTGGCGCTGTGTAGTCACGTCCAGCGCGGTGGTCGGCTCGTCCGCCACTAGCAGTCGGGGGCGTACGGCTAATGCCATGGCCAGCATCACGCGCTGCTGTTGTCCGCCGCTAAGTTCGCAGGGATAGGCTCGCGCGGTACGCGCGGCATCGGGCAACCCTGTCCGCGACAGCAATTGCCGCACAGCCACGCCCTTTTGTTTGCGGCGCATCCCGCTCAGGCACTCTCCGATCTGGTCGCACACGCGCATGACAGGGTTAAGCGAAGCCGTCGGATCCTGAAAAACATAGGCAATGCCGCATCCGCGTATAGCGGCCGTCTTCCTGGAACTCAGTCTCAATATGTCCCTGCCCTCAAAAAGGACGCTGCCGCCGCAGCGGGCCTGGTCTGTCGGTGACAACCGTGTCAACGCCAAAGCGGTAAGGCTCTTGCCGCAGCCGCTTTCACCCACAAGGGCGACACGCTCGCCGGGTTTGACGGTCAAAGATACAGATCGCACAGGCACGGTCTCGACGCCTTCGCGCTGAAACGAGACAGATAAGTTTTCTACTTTTAAAAGTGGCTCGGTCATTGAGTTTTCTATTGTAAGCTTAGCTGTGCCGGTGCGAAACAGAAAAAACGATAAAACCGGACTTTGTTTCTGCGGTAAAAAATTGCATAATAAAATATCTGAGGAAATGATATGGATCAGCTATCCCAAGTTGAGAACTCTGTTTCACTGAGTTCAATCTTTTTTAGTTTCACCAAAATCGGCGCGGTCCTGTTCGGCGGCGGTTACACGATGTTGCCGCTATTGGAAAGGGAGGTTGTCAACCGGCGCCGCTGGTGCCGCTTTGAAGAGATGGCCGATTTTTACGCTATGGCGCAATTGATCCCGGGAGTGATAGCAGTGAACACCGCCATGCTCATAGGCCACCGCCTGCGCGGTACGTCCGGAACGATAGCTGCCACTGCCGGCATTGTCTTCGCGCCTTTTATTGTGGTACTGGCTTACGCCGTAGCGTTTGACCACATGGCCAGCCACCATTTGCTGATAAACGCCATGTCCGGACTGCGCCCCGCCGTGGCAGGCATGATGGCCGGTATCGCTTACAACATGTTCAATCTCAGCCGTAAGACACGGCTGGGCTGGACTGTCGCTCTGACAGTGGTTTTTCTGGTGCTTGCCTGCGGAATAAGCGCCGTTTTTGTGATTTTGGGTGGCATCGCAGCCGGCACAGGCTGGTTTGTTTTCTCGGCGCTAAAAACGCGGAGTTGAAAAATGGGCATATTCGCAAAATTAGCTTGGACCTTCTTCAAGATCGGCATATTGACGGTCGGCGGCGGTCTAGCCATGATTCCGATCATTCAACAGGAAATGGTGCGGCTCGGTTGGCTGGACAATCAGCAGTTTCTGGATATCTTGGGCATAGCACAGATGACCCCGGGCGCGATGTCAGTCAACACAGCGACTTTTGTCGGATACCGCATAGGCGGTATCGCGCATCCAGGGTCCATATTGATTGCGGTGGCTGGGGCTTTGGTGGGAACCGTATCGGTTTGTGCGCCCTCTCTGGTATGCGTCAACATGCTGGGGGCTTTCTGGAGGCGCAACATGGAGCATCCCTGCATGACCAAAATTTTCACCATTCTGCGTCCGCTTGTGACAGGGCTTATAATCACGGCGGCAGCGCTGTTGACCTTCTCGGTCTTATGGGGTGATTCTAGTAAAGATATCATTGCGCTTGCCCCTGATCCGGTCGCAACCGCGATTGTTTTGTCGTCTTTCGCTTTGACCGTTTTCACGAAATTGTCACCAATAGCTGTGCTGCTTGGCGGTGTTATCTTAGGCATTTTGGCAGGTGTTTGACGCAAAACTTCTACCGCAATAATTTTTTCTATGAGAGTCGAGTTATCAAAAAATAATGCGGCGTTGTTTGACGCTGCCCGCAGTGTTGCAAAAAAATTGCACCGCGCAGGCCATGTAGCATTTTTCGCTGGAGGTTGCGTACGCGACACCCTGCTGGGAAGGCCGCTCAAGGATGTTGACATAGCAACATCCGCAAAGCCGGACCAGATTGAACAGCTTTTTGCCGACGCTACTGTGGCTGTCGGAAAATCATTCGGCGTGATGCTGGTGTTGCGAGACGGCTTCAGCTTTGACGTGGCCACCTTCCGTTCTGACAGCACCTATGCGGACGGCAGACATCCGAACCATATCGTATTCTCATCGCCAGCCGAGGATGCACGTCGACGCGATTTCACGGTCAATGGTCTTTTCTGTGACACCGAAAACGGACAAATAATGGATTTCGTGGAGGGACTAAAGGACATTGAGCGTGGTGTGATACGAGCTATCGGCGATCCTGACGCACGTTTCAGCGAGGATCATTTGCGGATGTTGCGGGCAGTGCGATTCGCTTCGACACTGGGGTTCACCATAGAGCCCGATACGCTGACGGCGGTCGTGCGCCACGTCTGCCGCATCAACACTGTCAGCGCTGAAAGGGTGGCCATTGAGCTGACACGCCTTTTGTGTGAATCGCCAAAACCATCTGCAGGCTTGTCGCTCTTGCTCGACACGGGTCTGCTGAAAAGGCTGCTGCCTGAGGTGGCCGCACTGCGCGACACACGGCAACCGCCACAGTTTCACCCCGAAGGCGATGTTTGGACGCACACCTGCCTTATGCTGGATGCGTTACCCGCGCCGCGTTACCCTGCGCTGGCGTGGTCAACTTTACTGCACGACATCGGCAAACCCGTGACCTTTTGCGAAGAGCCCGACCCAAAGACCGGCGAGAAGCGCATACGTTTCCCATGTCACGCGCCGACAGGCGCGGCAATGGCAGAAAGGATATTGTCACGCCTTAAGCAACCTGCAGCCCTTATCGATGAGGTGCAGTCGGTAGTCGGCGACCACATGCGCTTCGTTGAAGCGCCGAACATGCGCCGCGCTAAACTACGCCGCCTGCTAGGCTCAAGGCACTTCCCGACCCTGCTGGAAGTGATGCGCGTGGACACTAAATACAGTAACGGCGACTACACGACCTGGAAATTCATAAAGGAGACGCTTGAAGCTTTCCGGTCGGAGCCTGTGCTGCCGCCACCGCTGGTGCGCGGCAAAGACCTGCTGGCTTGGGGTCTTGAGCCCGGACGCGAAATGGGAGTTCTGCTGAAACAGCTTTACGACGCACAACTGGAAGGCAGCGTCACATCGCTGGATCAGGCAAAAGTTTACCTCAAAACCATTAGAAATGAGTCTTGAAACCTGAAGCCTGAGTTATGGCCACTAATCCCGCGTCCTTGCCCAATTGCAAACGAATCTCGCCAGTGCGCTTGTTGCAGTCAGCGTGTTTTTTTGGTATAAAGCCATCAAAAGCGCAGCCCGCTTATTGCCTGGCCATAAAGCATCGAGGTTATTTTGAACGCTAAAATTCGTCTTATTTTGTTGCCGCTTGTGATTCTGATGGGGACAAGGCCTACTTATGGTAATGCCTCCCGGCCGACCACTGAAGAAGGTGTGGCAGAGGAGAACCTGACAGCCGCGCAAATCTTGAACGCCTGCACTGAACTCATGCCAACCGACCGGCTTTTGTTGAAGGGGGCGCTTACAGTACGCAAGTTGCGTGGCATTGTTCTGGCCGAGCATCCCTACAAGCTTCTGATGGATTGGGGCGCGACACCGCCCTCTGCTGAGGTGCTGTTGCTTGATGCCAAAGGCAACACCCTGGTGGAAAGGGCGATTCTGACGCGCCACGGTGACCAGCCAGCTCAGATAAAACTTTTCAAGGGCCCAGAGCAGCAGGCGGTAGAGTCGCCCTCTTACGCCGGACGCATCTGCGGTACGGACATTACTTGGCTGGATCTGACACTGGATTTTTTGTGGTGGAAGGATGTGCGCTTTTACGACACCCCCGGAGGCGAAAGCCGCAACGGGCGTGACTGCGACATCTTGGTAACGGTACCGCCTGCGCCGATCCCCGGCTGTTCGGCGGTAAGAGTATGGGTTGATCGGCAGTTACGGTGCGTTATGCAGGCCGAGCAGCTCGACCCCCAAGGCAACACAGTGCGCCGCATGTGGGTTCAAAGGGTTAAGAAAACCGACGACCGCTGGATGATACGAGATATGGAGATTGAGTCCTTGGGCAGCGGACACCGGACCCGTCTGACCGTTGACGACGTTTCCGAACCATGAGCATTATCACATTAACGCTGATATTTATGGGGCTGCTGGTGTTGTTTGTGCTATCAGCCTTCTTTTCCGGGAGCGAAACCGTACTATTCTCGCTCTCTCCGATCCAGATGCAAAGGATCCGGAACCGCGATGCGAAGTCTGGCGCCCAATTAGAAACCCTGCTCAGTGACCCCAGCCTGATGCTCTCCACTCTGCTGGTCGGCAACTCGCTCACTAACTTCTCGATCGCCAGTATCGGATATCTGCTATTTGAAGAGTTTTTTCCAAATCATGGCGAAATTGCCGCGATTCCGGTAATGACGGTGGCGCTGCTCTTATTCGGTGAGGTCACCCCAAAACGACTGGCGATTGTGCATGCCGAACGCCTTGCGCCTTGGTGCAGCAGACTGTTGATCTTCTGGCTACGTCTGTTGAAACCTTTCAGCTTGGCACTAATCACAGGCTCAAAGGTGTTCAAAAAATCCCTGCGTCGTGAACGCCGCGCACTATCAGACGATGAGTTGATGACGATGGTCGAGATGGGCGAGGAGCAGGGGGTGCTTGACACCGAGGAGGCTTCCATGGTCGAGGGTATCATGCGGCTCTCTGAATTGATGGCCAGTGACGAGATGACCCCGCGCGTTGACATGGTCGGTCTTGATCTAGATACTCCGCCGGAACAACAGATCGAGACAGCCCGCAAAGCCAGGCACCGTTATTTGCCGGTCTATGTGCGGACACCTGATGCGATCGAGGGGTTTTTAGATGCAGTGCAGTTCCTGCTGGATCCCAACCATGACGTGCGTAAAGCCACCATGTCAGCGCTGTTCGTGCCTGAAAACGTCGCTCTTGACGATCTGCTGATAACCTTCCAGCGCAGCAGCAAGCACATCGCCTGCGTACTGGATGAATACGGCGGAACCGCCGGGCTGATCACGCGCGGCGACATTCTGGATCTGATCACCGCGCCGGTGGCCAAAGACGGAATCGTGGAATGCGATGAAATACGCCACTTGCACGAAGACATCTGGTTGATCGACGGCACCGCCAGTCTTGATGAGATCAATCACCAGCTTGACCTTGCGCTGGAAGCCGATGATTCTGACCGCATCGCAGGCTGGATTACCTTCCATGCCGGCGGTATGTTGCCGCGCACCGGTCAGACGGTCGAAGCCCAAGGATGTCGCGCCACAGTGCGCAGCATGCGTAAAAGGCGCATCCGAGATGTGCACCTTGAGATCTTTAAGCATCCTGCACCTGAAGAAGAAGAGCTGCCGCCTGATGACTATGATGTAGGCTACGACACGAATGATGAGGACGTTCTGCTGTGAAAAATGAACTGTACATCCTCGCCTTGCTTTTATGCTTTATGGGCAGTGCCTTTTTTTCCGGAATGGAAACCGGCACGCTCTGTATTAACCGCGCCCGCTTGGCACATCTTGTCCGGTCAGGCTCAAAAGCCGCTGCCATAATGGACAAATGTTTATCTGACATGCAAAGTTTTTTGGCCACCATCTTGATCGGCAATAACCTCATAAACGTTACCTTAGCTACACTTTCGGCAGGGCTGGCGAAACGCTGTTTACACAATTATCCGGCGGCTCAAACTATATGGGCTATGGGCATGGCGGTTATGATGCTTGTTTTCTGCGAATACCTTCCAAAGCTGTTTTTCACTACACGACCCTTACGGCGGACTTTGTTTGTTATCCGTACTTTTTATATTATCGAAAAGATTCTGAAACCTTGGGCCAGTCTGGTGATGGTCATGACGCAGTGGCTGACGCCCACAAGCGGCAGCAGCGGTAAGCGGCTTTTTCTGATGACGCGCGAGTATCTCCAAAATGTTGTAAGCGATGCCAAGGACGGTTCACGCATCACGGCTTTCGAGCGCATGATGATCAACCGAGTGTTGACGCTTCATTCGCAGACGGCCGCGCAGTTGATGACACCTTTGTCGCGAGTGACGAAAACCACGTCAGATGCCTTGCTGTCAGAATGCTACGGGCTTGTCAGAGACTCGGGACATATAAGGCTCCCGGTTTTCGACCGTGAAGGTAACGCGTGTATCGGGGTGCTGAGCGTGCTGGACATCATGATCGCATCACCCGATCCAGACCGCACAAGTGCGGCTGATTGCATGCAGTCCCCGTTTTTTGTCGATGCTGATCTGCACGCTGATGACGTCCTGCCGCTGATGCGAAAGCACCGCAAACATCTAGCGTTGGTACAAGAAAAAAACAACGGACTGGTCCTGGGTATCATCACGGAAGAAAATATAATAAACGCCTTGACATGCAGCCTGCAGAA
>CAZKZI010000028.1:0-26742 GCA_964557205.1 uncultured Lentisphaeraceae bacterium | reverse complement strand
CTCTTTCAGCCTCTATTTCCACAGCGGCAAGGGATGGTACCATGGAAGGTTCACCCCTGAACACCAAGGCGTATGGCAAAGGATTGTCATCGATAAGAGTGACGTGCGGAATGTGGACGGTGCCGTGGGCGGATGGGGTGAAGTTGACACCGTGCGTATATCCGGCTGGCGACTCCGCGATGAGGACACTGTGTGCGCAATTGCCAATCTGGGGTTTTCCGGCGGAAAAGCAGAGATTCTGGTAGTGCAATCGAACTCTCAGGCATCTAAAGGCGGCAACGAGGCCAAGTCCTTTTCCCGTTACGCCTCGACCGTTTCAACCACACTGGACAGGCTGGGCTTAGCCAACGCACAGGTTTCAGACATCAACCTTACGCCGGACATGCTGGATGGCATCCGGCTGGTGGTGCTTCCGTATAACCCTTTCCTGCCCGCAGAAACCATTGCCGCGCTTAAAACCTTTATGGCCCGGGATGGCAAACTGCTGGTCTGCTATTCTCTGCCGAAAGAGATCGGCGAGCTTATAGGTGTCAGCAATGACGGACCGGTCGTGCCGGAAGGCGGCTTTTCCGGTTTTGCGCGTACCGAGCAAGGTGTCAGGGCTCAACCAAAGTTTGCCCCACAAGCATCATGGCGCGCGACGCTGGCCAAACCAATGGACAAGTCGAAAGCCCGGGTGGCGGCAACTTGGCTAGACAGCCAAGGGGCTGACACCATGCATCCCGCCATCACAATAACCCCGAACGGTGTGTTTATAGGGCACGTCTGGCTGGGAGGTTCCGATGAGCCCTCCATCACCCTCATGCGGGCGCTAATCGGCGAACTGGTGCCAGAGTTCTGGCGGCAAACGGCAGCGAAAGCTTTGGCAAACATAGGGACCATCGGCGGCGCGCCAGGACTGGACTCCTTGCACGCCACCTTGTCAAAAAAACACCTAACTCGTCCGGCCAGGCACGAACTTTCAAAAGCCGCAAGCTTGCGGGACAAGGCCAAGACTATGTACGAAGCAGGCGAATGGGACAGTTGTTTCAAAGTCAGCGCTCAAGCGGACGAAACGGCGTTAAGGGCCTGGATGATGACACGCAAGCCGCAGCGGGACGAGCACCGTGCCTTCTGGTGCCACAGCGCTTTTGGCCTGCGTGGCAAAAACTGGGAAGAGTCGATCCGCTTTCTTTCTGAAAACGGCTTCAACGTGATTTTACCAAACATGCTCTGGGGCGGCGTTGCCTTTTACCCGTCTTCCGTCCTGCCGGAGTATAAAGAACTGACCGAAAAAGGCGACCAATTGCAAGAGTGTCTCGCGGCCTGCAAAAAATATGGTGTCCAATGCCATGTCTGGAAAGTGAACTGGAATATGGGCTATCATGCTCCCAAAGATTTTGTCCAAAAAATGGTCGCCGGAGGTCGCGTCCAGAAAAACTCCTCGAAAATATCTGACAGAGTCTGGTTGTGTCCGTCTCACCCGGCTAACCAGGACCTTGAGGTCGAGTCCATGCTCGAGATTGTCCGAAAATATCCGGTGGACGGTGTCCACTTCGATTATATCAGGTATCCGGGCCTTACATCATGCCACTGCGAAGGCTGCCGAAAAAGGTTCGGCGAAAAACTTGGTCGCGAATTTAAAAAATGGCCGGATGAATTACGCGACGACGGCGAAATCTGGAATGCCTGGCTGGATTTCCGGCGCGCGAACATCGATACCGTAGTCCGCCGGGTCTCGGAAGAAGCACGCAAGATACGCCCAGACATTCAAGTCTCGGCGGCGGTCTTCCGCAATTGGATCACCGACCGCGACAGTGTCGCTCAGGACTGGAAGATGTGGTGCGAGCAGGGCTGGCTGGATTTTGTTTGCCCCATGAATTACGTTGACTCCAACGCCGTATTCAAAAACATGCTTAACACACAACTGGATTATGTGGGCAAGGCGCGTCTTTATCCGGGTATCGGCCTCTCTTGTTGGAAAGACCCTCGTGACCCAGTCAAACTGGCGGAACAGATAGAAATCACACGAAAGTTGGGAATGGGCGGTTTCACTGTCTTCAATTTCGACGCCAATGCCGAGACGGTGCTGCCATTAATGCGCCTCGGCGTGACCGCCGAACCGGGGTGGTGCTTCAGTTTGTGCCCTTTCAAATGACGGGGGTGAATCGGCTGAACTCACCGTTCGCCCTGCCAGACTAAATGCGCCTCTTTCGATTCGTGGGGGGCTAACTTACTTTGTCCTTTCGCCCACAAAAAAAAGTTGATTTGTGCTGTTGACACGCCGCAAATTTTCTTATATATTATATTTACATGTTGCAAATAGGCTTTTTTAATGTCTCTTTTGACTCTCGGTTATTGTTTAGGCTTGTCGTGATGGAGGAACCGTCTCAATTGACGGAAGTTGTTTTTTAAAGAAAGTTTGGAACCCCTAAGCCGATCACGTCAGCCGCTCTGTTCATTTTTCTATTCCTGACTCTGCGGATCAAGTGTAATCTTGTCTTTGGTATTTCAAACGCCAACACCACTTTGGGGCTGTCTTTGTCCACAGTTTACGGACTTGTCAGCATAGGCGAGGTTGCCTACAAAACCGTATCTGGCCATGGTTTTCGGTTTTGCCTGTTACAGAACACTACATGGCTTTTGTGAAGTAGAGAAGGACAGAGACATGGACATCTATGTGGGCAATCTTGCCTATTCAACTAATGACGAGGCACTGAGAATCGCGTTTTCAGAATTCGGCGAGGTAACCTCAGCGCGTGTTGTAGCTGACCGCATGACCGGCCGTTCAAAAGGCTTCGGTTTTGTGGAAATGCCTGATCGTGCCCAAGCCCAGGCCGCGATCGACAGCCTCAACGGTAAAGAGCTGGAAGGTCGTACCCTGCGCGTCAATGAGTCGCAGCCCAAACCGCGCGAAGAGCGCCGTGGCGGCGGCGGTGGATTTGGCGGCGGCGGCGGCGGCGGCGGCGGTTTCCGCAGTGGCGGAGGACGCAGTGGCGGCGGTGGCCGCGAGCGCCGCGAGTCACGCTGGTAGACGGCAGACAGCGAATTTTTCGCTCAATTAAATCTAGTGAAAACCCGTCGCTCCCGCAAGGGAACGACGGTTTTTTTTGCCCTAGAACAACAATCAGCATGACTCGAAGCCCCCCTTTTTGCTACGCTTAATTATTTATTTTCGAGGATAACCGAAATGCACCAATATCGAAGCCATACCTGCAACCAATTGTGCGCCAGCGACGCGGGCGCCACCGTCCGACTCTCCGGTTGGATTTTCCGTGTGCGCGACCACGGCGGCATCTTGTTTATAGATTTGCGTGACCATTACGGCATAACACAAGTGGTCATTCACCCCAGCCGCGATTTTTTCGATAAGCTTAGCCGATCCAAGCTTGAAAGTGTCATCACCGTTACAGGCAAAGTGGTTCCGCGCGAGACCTCAACCATCAACCCAGACCTTCCCACCGGCGAAATCGAACTTGTCGCCGACGAATGCCTAGTCGAGGCCGGTTCCGAACAGACTCCCCTTTATATTCCCGGCGACGAGGACGGGGCGGAAGACCTGCGACTGAAATACCGGTTTCTGGATTTGCGGCGCGAACGCATTCACAAAAACATCCTGCTGCGCTCCAGAATAATCTCCTGTCTGCGCAAAGCCATGGAAACGCACGGCTTTAACGAATATCAGACACCTATCCTAACATGCAGCTCGCCTGAAGGCGCTCGAGATTATCTGGTGCCCAGCCGTGTGCACCACGGCAAGTTTTACGCCCTGCCGCAAGCCCCGCAGCTTTTTAAGCAACTGCTGATGGTGGCCGGGTTTGACCGTTACTTCCAGATCGCCCCGTGCTTCCGCGACGAGGACGCGCGTGCCGACCGCTCTCCCGGCGAATTTTATCAGTTGGATATGGAGATGTCTTTTGTGACACAAGAGGATGTCTTCGCCATAGTCGAAGATGTGCTTTATAAAACCTTTGCAAAATTCTCCAGCAAACAGACCGACCCCACCCCATGGCCCCGCATCCCCTTTCGTGAAGCCATGCTTAAATACGGCAGCGACAAACCCGACCTGCGCATACCTATAGAGATGTTCGACTGTTCCGACCTTTTCAAAAAATCTGGCTTCAACGCCTTCGCCGCCTCTGTAAAATCCGGTTCTGTCGTGCGCGCCATTCCGGTCAAAAATATCAAGGGCAAGCCGCGCAGTTTCTTTGATAAGCTCGTCGAACACGCTAAAGCGCTTGGTTCGAAAGGCCTCGCCTATCTGATTTGGGACAGCGGCGCCGTCAAAGGCCCGATCCAGAAGTTCCTGACCCCTGACGAGCTGGCCGCCCTCGCCGACATGGCCAAAGCGCAGGATGGCGACGTCATCTTCTTTGTATGCGACGAAACTGATAAGGCCGCCAAAATCGGCGGCGAACTCAGGGCAAAACTTGGCCGCGACCTAAATCTGATCGACAAGAATGTCTTTAAGTTCTGCTGGATCGTCGACTTCCCGATGTTTGAGAATGACCCCGAGACCGGGTCTGTAGTTTTTTCGCACAACCCTTTCTCCATGCCGCAAGGCGGTATGGACGCTTTGCTGCATAAAAATCCGCTAGATATACTGGCCTACCAGTACGATGTTGTATGCAACGGCACCGAGCTTTCAAGCGGGGCAATTCGTAACCACCTGCCGGAGATCATGTACAAGGCCTTTGAAATCGCCGGCTACGGACCGGAAGTCGTCGAGCAGAAATTCTCATGCCTTCTCAACGCCTTCAAGTTCGGGGCGCCGCCTCACGGAGGTATCGCACCCGGTATCGACCGTATCGTCATGTTGCTGGCAGGCGAGGAGAACATCCGCGAAGTCATCGCCTTCCCAATGAACCAGAAAGCCCAAGATCTCATGATGAGCGCACCATCTGATGTCACGGAAAAGCAGCTCCGCGAGCTGCACATCAAAATACGCGGCCGGGAAGCCTAGGCCGTCTTCCAACTCATCTGTTTCATTGTCTTCATTCCGGCGTTTCCTTTTTCTTATTCCGTTCCGCTCAAAAATGGCCCCTGCGCGGCAGGCGGATTCCCACTGCGTCATGGTAACACTGGACACTTCCGGCACGGCATCAAAACTCGAAGCCCGGTAGCTTCTGGTCCGCGTCTTGCACCGGACGGAAAGTATGGCGGTGTTCGGAGCATGACCCGTGACGAAAAAGAGCTGCCATGTGCTCGTTCACGCCATATCCCTTGTTCGACGCGAAACCGTACTCGGGAAAAATCGCGTCCAACCCCTGCATGAGACGGTCACGCGTGACCTTGGCGACCACACTGGCTGCCGCGATCAGAAAACTCTTGGCATCACCCTTCACGATCGCTGTCGAGGCGCATGGCAAGCCCTTAACCGGCAATCCGTCCACCAGAACATGCCCGGGCTGAACCGTCAACGCCTCCACAGCCCGCCGCATCGCCAGATGCGTGGCGGCTAGTATGTTGAACCGGTCGATCTCTTTCGCGTTGCACATGCCCGTGGCCCACGAAATTTCCGTCGATGCGGTCAGGCGCTCGAAAAACGCCTCGCGCCGCACCACTGTCAACTGCTTTGAGTCCGTCAATTCAGCTAAATCCCCCGCGTATAGCCGTTCAGCGGCATCTGCCGGCATCGAGACCGCGCCCGCCACCACCGGTCCCGCCAGACACCCCCTGCCGGCCTCATCCACCCCGGCCAGAATGTCACCCGGATGATCCGCCCAAAATAGTCTCTCAAACTCTAGCACCTTAAAACTCCTAGTGTAACTGCTGAATTAAAGGCCTTTAGAGTCACGTCGCAGGCGCGACCGCCTCGACATCGCAGCGCATCAGGGCAATATCGTCCGCGCTGATCTCCACTGCACCAGCACCGGCGTTCTCGACCGCGTGAGACACCTTGCGAGCGCCGCACAAGGCGGAAGTCACACCCGGCTGCTCGACCGTCCAGGCCAACACCAATTGTGCCATGGTGCAACCATACTTCTCAGTTAACGGGCACCACGCTTCAAGCATCTGCAAAACCTTGCTACGCTTGCCCGGCGCGAACCAAGCTATGTTGTTACGGAAAAGCTCCGGCGCGATCTCAGTATCCATTCCGATCTTGCCCGTCAGCAACCCCTGCTCCAGCGGCGTATACGCCAAAACCGCAATGTTGTGCTTTATGCAGTATGGCAATACTTCGGACTCGATAGCACGGTCAAGCATGCTGTAGCGCGGCTGGTTGCTTACCAGTACCCCGGCGGCACGGTATTCGTCCATCTGTGCGGGAGTGCAGGTAGACACTCCTATCTCCCTTATTTTGCCCTCTGAACGCAACCGCATCAGGCACTCCATGGTGTCGGCGATGCGCGTTTCGCCCGGCCCTACCTGTTTGTGCGTCTGCATCAGATCAATGCAGTCTATTCCCAGCCGACGCAGGCTATTATCGACTTCGCTACGGATCGTGCGAGGCTCAAGACAGTTACGCACTTTGCGACCGCTCTGTTCGAAATACGGCGTGCCGCTATCGTCATCCCACCACAAGCCGCACTTGGAAGCTATAATAACCTTGTCGCGACGGTCACGCACAGCGAGTCCCACAACCTCCTCGCTGTGACCGAATCCGTAAACGGGCGCGGTGTCGATCAGATTGACCCCTGCGTCTATGGCGGCGTGGATAGCCCTTATCGATTCCTGATCGTCCGATTCTCCCCACCACGGTCCTCCGCCCACCGCCCATGTGCCCAACGCGATTGTCGACACCTCAAGTCCTGACGAACCCAACTTCCGATACTTCATCGTCAAACTCCCTGTTTTATACGGACAAAACCCAAGATCAATTCGATTCGGACTACTCATTACCCTCTAACATCAGGCCGATCTCTTTTGCCAAGTCTTTGGAATCGGCATACTTCATCAACTGATTCAAAGAAGCCCCTTTACCTGCCAATTGACCGCAGGCCCATACCTGCACAACCCACCCTTGGAGCTTAGCGCCGTTAAACCATCTCCTGTCGCCGTTATCGTAATAAAAGTAATGGTAAGGATCGTTCTCCCGGATGTCTTTTGATGTGAAACTGCCGACCCAGCCCTTGGCCTTATCCAGTTCAACCTCACGCTCTTGCTTTTCAGCGACAAGCAAGCTCCCGTCACTGTCCCTGCCAATAAAAAACACGATCACCCTAGCCGGAGTATGTCGCACATCAAAGCTTGTCAGACGCGCCGACACCTCACACGTCATGTTACGCACCTTGCTGCGTGACGATTTTGTGTTGCCGCCCCTGCCAACCGTTTTAGCGTCCACATATACCGTAATTCTTTTTACGGCAGGCTCCGCCACGCTCTCGGTCGCGACCGAGACCGAAGCTTTAATTTTTTCGGCTACAGATTCAGGCGGCGTGTCCTGAACCTCGCCTGCATCATTGCCCGGCATCGCATCAGGTGCAGCTTCACCAGCCCAATGCCCCCCCTTCAAAGAAGTTATCCGTACGTTGAAATCATTTATTGCATCCTTAGCCTTCTGCCTCTCCTCCATAACGGCGGTCGCCTCATCTAGCTTAAGCGCCCGGGTCAGATCCTTTTGCAGACGTTCCAGTGCCTGTTCATACTTGGCAGACAAGTCGCACAATCTGGCCAGCATTTCCGACTCCAGTTTGCTGTACTGTCCTACATAAGCCTCCTGCAACGCTTTGATCTCAGGTATTTCATCATCCGCTGTCTCAGCCGGCAGGCACCTGGCCTTTTTAAACCGCTCGATCTCAGAAATCGCGGCTTTTGTGGCTTTCAGATCGCCTTTGCCCTGCGTCTGCTCCTGAAAAGACTGCAACGCATTTACATACATTATCTGAAGCCCGTCAAAGCGAGTCTTATAGCTCGTTCGGATCTCATCCGTGTTTTTTCCGTACAACCCCTTGAATGTCACTAGGTCGGACGCGCGGGCGCAGGTCAGCGCCGAAAGCGACAACAAAAAATAAAAAACCGGCTTAGAACAAATGCTCATCATCAGTCTCCGAAAGAAAGTACATATCATGTGCAATTAAGATACAAAAGCCTCCGGCCTCCGACAAGACAATTCAGCCCGAGAGCGATGCAACAAAATTGAATCGCTCTCGGGCTGAATTGCCTTGCCGGTGTTGCCTGCCGCACGATCTTCTGATAACCTTTCCGCATGAAGAAATGGGAGTCGCAAAGCCGTTGACCAGCAAGAGGCGGCAAACAACAGTTCTCACGAGTCGTGACCTTTCGCTTGAGGCACACGCCATACGAACAAAAATACCCCGTCGGCCCGATAGTCTGACGATACACAAGGAGAGTCCTTTTAATGAAAAAATTGTCCTTTAGCAGACATACGCTCATGCTGAAAACTCTCGGCATGATTGCCGTACCCTTGTTCCTGTCCGCGCGCCCTGCGAATTATGACGAGTCTAAAATAGCGCCCTATACCCTGCCCGACCCACTGACCTTCGCGGATGGCACAAAACTCGCCTCACCTGCGCAATGGCCTAAACGCCGCGCCGAAATCATAGCGATCTTCGAGGATCAGATGTACGGTGCCATCCCGCCGCCGCCGGAGGTGATGCGCCTGGAACTGTTGGAAACTAAGGACGTCATGAACGGACGCGCCACCCGCAAACAAATCCGCATGTGGTTCCGGAATGACAGCACCGGCCCAAAAATCGACTGGCTACTCTATATTCCCAAAAACGCCCCGGCTCCGGTTCCGGCCTATATCGGCCTAAACTACTACGGCAACCACGAGATCGATGTTGATCCGGCGATCATCCTGACGGCGGGATGGCTGCGCAACAACAAGAAACATTTTATCGAAAACAACCGCGCGTCTGAAAAGAGCCGCGGACTCAGCGCCCAGCCTGGACAAGCCCAGTCGTGGCCGTTTGACCTGCTGATCCGGCGCGGCTACGCCCTTGCCACGGCCTGCTACGGGGATATCGCGCCTGACCACAAAGAACTCTATACCAACGGTGTGCATACGGTGTTCCCACCGCAAGCACCTGACGCCGGCAACAACACGACCGCGCTCGCTGCCTGGGCCTGGGCACTCATGCGCGGCATGGACATGCTTGAAAAAGAGTCCGCTATTGACACACGTCGCGTCGCGGCGGTCGGTTGCTCACGTCTTGCCAAGACCGCGCTGCTGGCCGGTGCCAAAGACGAGCGTTTCGCAGTTGTCATACCCAATCAGACCGGCGGCGGCGGAGTGCCGCTCGCCAAACGTGACTACGGTGAGAATGTCTCCACCCAGAACAAGATGTTTCCTTACTGGTTCTGCAACAATTTTCGCAAATACAGCGACAACGAAGCAGCCATGCCCTTCGATCAGCACATGCTACTGGCCGCATGCGCCCCCCGCAAACTCTATGTCTCCAGCTTTCCCGGCAAGTGGTTCGATCCATACGGAGAGTTTCTCAGCATGAAGGCCGCCGAACCGGTCTGGAAATTCTTGGGTCTCCCCGGATTGCCAGCAACTGAATGGCCCGAAGAGATGTCCCCCTCTATTAGCTCGCACATGGCCTACCACCGCCGCCCTTTCGAGCACGGCATCGCCACATACGACTGGCAATGTTATCTGTCCTTTACCGACCAAGCCTTCGGCATGGCTGTCGACTGGCAGGCTGAAAAGACTGACGACTGGCTGGGTTTCAAGCGCCATCATTTCAAAGTCGGCGAGACAGATTGCTGGGTCGCGGCTCCGGTAAACCCGCGCCCCGGCAACCACTGGGTATGGTGCACGGAGTGGCCGGAAGCTTTTCCGCAACGCACCGGCACGGTTAGGTTTTTGGAAAACGGCTTTTATTTTGTGCACGCCAAAGTCGGCACCATGTCCCTCGGCAGTCCCGCGGCTCTGAGAAAAATGAATGCCTTCTACCAGCACTTGACGGCAAAGGGCCTTAACCAGAAGGGCTCGCTTACAGCCGTCAGCCGCGGCGGTTTGTACGCGTACCGTTTCGCTGCGGCTAACCCTGAAAGAGTCGTGTGCATCTACGGCGATGCCCCGGTCTGTGATTTCAAAAGCTGGCCTATGGGCGTTACCAAAGGCACACGTGTCAAAGAAGGCGTCAAAACTCTCCTGAATCTTTACGGTTTTAAAGATGAAGCTGAAGCGATCGCCTATAACGGCAATCCGGTCGACATCCTGAAGCCGATCGCCGCAGCGGGCATACCGCTGATACACGTTGTCGGTGACGCTGACACCGCTGTCCCGCCTGAAACCAACTCTGCCATCGTCGAACAGCGTTATAAAGCCCTCGGCGGCACCATCACCGTTTTCAGCAAGCCCGGCTGCGGCCACCATCCCCACGGTCTTGAAGACCCGTCACCGGTTGTGAATCTGATCATGAAATACACCACTCAGTGGGATATTGAGAACTGCAAATAAGTGACGACAGAACCGACCGTAATTCTGCTGGTTGCGGTGAACGCCCGTTATAGCCACTGCTCCTTTGCGGCACGCACACTGCAGGCAAACCTCGGAAAACTTGCGGATAAATCCGCTATTTTCGAGGCCGACCTCGAAATCACGCCGATGCAGCTCGCTACGGAAATCGTGCGGCGCCACCCGCTGATTGTCGGCTTTACAGTTTATCTCTGGAACGTGCGTCTCATCGAGGCCACGGCGCGTATTCTGCACGCCGTGGCGCCTGACATGCGCCTGGCGGCAGGCGGCCCGGAAATCACTGCCGATTACACCAACGCAAGCCTTTACGATATGGCATTAACAGGCGAGGGCGAAAGCACATTCCGCCTTTTCTGCTCCGAACAGTTGCACCAACGCCTTCAGCCACATCTAGCCAAGCATATCACGCGCTGTCCGCCGGAAGATCCCGCCACGCTGGTCTTGCCCTATGACCTTTACACGGACATAGATCTAAAGCAGCGTACCGTTTATGCGGAAACTAGCCGCGGATGCCCTTACAGTTGCGCGTACTGCACATCGGCAGACACCGGTCTGCGTCTAATACCGCTCGAACGCCTTCTGCCAGCGCTGGACCGCCTTTGGGAACGTGGCCTGCGACGTTTCAAATTCATCGATCGTAGCTTCAACGCCCCCGTCGAACACGCCCTGAAAGTGCTGGACCATTTCCTGCAAAAGGCTACGCCATCGACTCGGTTGCATTTTGAGATCAACGCCGAACGAATGCACCAGTCGATAGCCGAAAAGATCGCGCTTTTCCCCAAGGACACACTGCATCTTGAGGTCGGCATACAGACACTCCATCCTCAGGCGGCAACTCTCGCCGGACGCAGTGCCGACACCGGACGCAAGCTCGCTAATCTACGCTTTCTGACCCACGATACCGGCGCGACCGTACACGCCGATTTAATCTTCGGACTGCCCGGCGAGGACGCAGGAACTTTCGCGCAGGGGTTTAACCGGCTGATCGCCGAATGCGCCCCGCCGGAGGTTCAGGTCAATCTTCTGAAAGGTCTGCCAGGAACATTATTCCACCGTGAAGCCGAACATTTCGGACTGGTCTTCAATCCGGAACCCCCGTATGAGTTGCTGCGTTCAAATGACCTCGACTTTACAGATGTATCGCACCTGCAGGATTTCTCCCGCTGCTGGGAACTGGTACACAACCGCGGCCGCTTCCCGAATTGCGTCGACACCATCCGTCACCTTTGCGCCCCGGACTTCTTCGGCGCTTATCAAGCTTTGGCCGGACGCATTCAGAATGCCGAAGGCAAAATGTTCGCCCTGTCTATGCCGCGCATGGCTCTCCACCTTCGGCAACACTTGATTGAGCATTGCGGACTGCCACCGCCACAAGCGGAAAAGATCGTCACTGACGACCTTAACTGCCGCAAACCAAAATAACTCGCATGAATGTTCAGCAGATCAAACCTTACAAAACGAATGCAAGCAAACGCGACCAGATTAGACTTGCGTTTGACCGGCTCTCGAACAAATACGACCGCATGAACCGCATCCTGTCGCTAGGCATCGATATTGTTTGGCGACGACGAGCCATACGGCTTCTGACGGCAGGCAATCCCGGCAAGATTCTTGACGCGGCTACCGGCACCGCCGATATGGCGGTCATGGCCGCGCGTCTTTTGCCGCAGGCTGAAATCACCGGCGTTGACCTTTCCGAAAGCATGCTCGCGGCCGGAAGGGTGAAATCTGCCAAGGCCGGTGTCGCCGACCGCATACACCTCCAATCCGGCGACTGCCTGGCTCTAGCTTTTGCCGACAATACTTTTGACGCGGTCATAACAGCATTCGGCATCCGAAACTTCGAAGACCTGTCCACAGGCTTGAAGGAATTTGCGCGTGTGCTCAAACCCGGCGGAAGACTGATTGTGCTGGAATTGTCCGAACCGCGTTTTTTTCCGGCCTGTCAATTATACCGCTTGTATCTGCGGCATTTCGTCCCGCTGGCAGGAGCTTTGCTCGCCGACCTGTCCGCCGAATACCGTTATCTTCAGGAATCAATTGAACATGTGCCGCAAGGCGAGAATATGCTCGCTCTGCTGCGGGCGGCAGGCTTCAAAGCTTGCTGCCGTCACCCGTACACTTGCGGCATCTGCACCTGCTATAACGGACAAAAACCTTCACCTAGCGGTCCAGCCTGATGCCGCGCCGGATGAAGGTCGGCACATCCATATCTTGATTGTTGTGCAATGTCGGCTCGACATCCTTGAACCTTCCGCGTCCGGTCGCACCGAAAGAGAGCTTACTGCCCTTGGAGCGCGCCTTCCTGCCGCCCGGCCGGACAGGGATGATCTCAGCTACCGACGGTTCAGGCGTCACCGCAGACTCGCCTTGCGGCACAGCCATCACCGCAGCCGTCCAGCTCTCGAATGCCAACGCCACCAGTTCGATCCTCCCTTCATAAAAAGGATCGAGAACCGTTCCCATCTCGATGTGGCAGCCTGACTTGCACACCTTGTTCATCTCGCGCATCAAAGCGCCGACTTCGGCCAGGCGCAGATCGCTGCCGGCCAAGATTCCAATCAACAAAGCGTTGGCCCGCGATAGCCCCTCGCCAGAACGCAACAACCGGCAACCTCGCAAAGACTCAACCGCCTTCAGCGCCCTGCCGTCCCCGGTAGCGGCAGCGCAACCGAAACGCGCGTTGCCGCCGCGCACTACCATCGTGTGCAACTTTTCAGCATCCAGCGAAATGAACCCTGGCTTGGTCAAAAGACGCCACAACAGGGTTATCCCGGCAGAAATAATCTTTTCCGCGATAGACACGGCGATCTCCAACAACTGCTCTTCACCCGCATCATTGAACAAGTCGTCAAGCGGCACAACAACCAGAGAATCAGCATTTTCTTCTATCATCGGCAACACGCGATCCGCCTCTTTACGCCGCGCCTGCCCCTCAAAACCGAAAGGTATCGTGACAAAACAAATCGTGGCTATGCCTCTCCCGCCGAGCACTTTGACGATCTCCGGCGTGGCCCCGCCGCCGGTACCGCCGCCAAGGCAGGCTACAATCACTGCCGTACGCACACCCTTTATATGCGCCTGCAGGTTCTGCATGTCATCTTGCGCCGCAAGACGTCCTTGTATCGCGTCGCCTCCTGTGCCGTGTCCAGACAAGCGCGAACCGCCCAGCAGCAGACAGGTCATCCCGTCGGTTGCCGCGTTACGATTTGCCAGAGCGTCGGTATCTACACCGACCGCATGCAGCCCGGTCCCGTAGGACGCGCGTACAGAGGCGGTCAAACGGCATCCGCCGCCGCCAACACCCAACAAAAGCATCCCTGACTGATCTTCGTTTTTCATCGTCCGAACAATCCTTTGAGCATATGTTTGACAGGAGAGAATAACCCCCGGTCTTCATAGTTGTTCCGTCCGTGGATAACCAGCCCCGCCACCGTGGCCAGTGCGGCCGACTGTTCGACCCCTTCCATGCCGTCAACGTTTACCGGCACACCTATGCGGCAGGGCAACCCGAAGACGCGTTGCCCCAACTCAGTCACGCCGTTCAGATAAGCGCCGCCGCCAATCAGGATCACGCCTGCCCCCAAATGCGGCAGCGCACCCGACTCATCCAGCTTCGACCGTAAAACGCGGAATATCTCGTCAACGCGCGCGTTTATGACCGTATGCAGGGCTTTGCATCCGAAACTGCGCTCCTCAAAGCCGATTTCCGCCGACAATGTCACCCGCTTGTTACCGCTGTCCGGATCGATCACAGCACTGCCATACCTGCATTTGACCTCTTCAGCACGGGACAACGGAATATTGAAAGCCAACGCGATGTCGTTGGTAACATGGTCACCGCCAACAGCGATACTTCCCGCCGCCGCAAAAACATTGTTGCAGTAGGCCACGTAACTGGTGGTGCCGCCGCCCATGTCAACCAGCACAACACCGTTGTGCTTATGTTCAGGTGTTAACACCGCCAGTGCCGCGCCAATGCCGGAAAAAGCCACATCCGAAACGTCCAGCTTCGCGCTTTTGGCAGCATTGACCGCATTGTCAATCCTGTTCTTCACCCCGTGGATCGCAATAACCTCCAAAGAGAGCATTTTGCAGCGCATACCCTCCGGTTTGATGATGCCGGCCTGGTCGTCCACCGTGAAAGTCAGCGGAACAGTGTGCAGCAACTGCCGGTCAGACTCGAGCTGCACATCATTGGCGTTTTCGGCGACCTCCTCGATGTCTTCACTGGCAACAACATGGTCGCTTGAGCGGATCGCCAACATGCTGGAGTTGATTCCCGCCTGTAGGTGCCCGCCCGATATGGCTATCAGCACCTGCCAAATGTCAACGCCTGCGGCCTTTTCAGCCTCCTTGACTGCCTTTTCGATGCCTACACGAGCCTGCGACAGATCAACGATCTGCCCCTTGCGGACACCGATCGTGGGGCATACTCCCACGCCGGTTATCCTGACACGTCCACGCTCATCAGATTCGCCAACACAAATAACCGTGCGTGACGTTCCGATCTCCAATGCCGCAATCGGCGGAATCGCCATATCTACTTCCTTTCTATTGCACACCCAGAGGCATTGCAAATATCCTGTCTGGCTGCGTGGCGTCCCACAACATCCTGGGTCGCCCGATCTCACTCTCCATCGCCTGCGCCAGACGGTCAAACTGCCCCTGCATACAGGACTCCGAATGCCTTTCGCAATCGCCCATTCCAGCCCAAGAAAACTTAGCCTGCCGGTAATCTGAAAAGGTCAACAGCAGATAATCAGCTTTAGACGTGTCTACAGCCAGCAGCCTCTGCCGGCATTCAGGACGCGTCGCATTGACCGCCAGCAGCACCGCAGCCATGTCGTTGCCGTAAAGACGGTCGCCCGGCTTTATCTGGACGAAACCGTCCGCCCCCTTGATCAGAGGCAACCCGCCGATGCCGGCATATCGTATGAACACCACGCCTTCCTCATCTACAACCCTCCCGTTAGATCCCACACGGGCAATCGGCTCACGCTCAACAATGGTTATCGTCAGCTTATTGGGCATTCGCCGCACAATAGACATATCCTTGATGTTCGGAGCCTGTTCCAGCAACTCAAGGCGCTTGTCCGCTATGTCCAAAGTGAAAATGTTGACACCTTCATGCAAGCCCAGAACCTCACAAACCAAATCAGGAGTCAGGGTTTTTCCAGTGTTAATTGTCACACTGTTGCGCACATCGTGTAAGACGAACAGGTCGGAAGCATAGCGGTAGTAGCTGTTGAAAATCAGTAAACCGCAAAAACCGGTGAGCACAACACCAGCCACAACGGACAAAAACACCAAAAAAGCTTTCAGCGACCGCGGCATTTCCGTGACGACACCAGTCACACGGCGACCGCCTGAAGCAAAACGACTCGTTTTACCGCTTCTGCTTTGGGCTTTTTTGAGAAAATCAAATTTCATTTTTAAAACCGACCTTAACCGAAAGAGGCGTTTTCAAGAAGTCTGACACACAGCGCCCCGAAGCTGACCCCCATCCGCGCCGCGGCTTTGGGCAGCAGACTCGTGGACGTGAACCCCGGGATCGTGTTAATCTCCAGAACATAAGGCAGCCCGTCCGGTGTGACCCTGAAATCGATGCGGCTGACACCCCGGCAACCTATAGCCTCAAATGCCAGCAGCGCCAGCACTCGGCATTCCGCCATCAAAGGCCCGTCTTCCGCAGCGTCAGGAAAAACATACTCCGTGACACCTTTGGTGTACTTTGCCTCAAAACCGTACCAACCGCCCGGTGCCCTTATCTCGACTACCGGCAACGCCTCTCCGGCCACAACCCCCACCGTCCACTCTCGTCCTGGCAGGTAACTTTCAACCAGCACTTCACCGGCGGGATCAATCGCTCGAGCGGCACATAAGGCCTTTCCCCACTGTGCGGCTTCCGAGACCTTGGAAATCCCCATGCTTGAACCGTCCCGCGGTGGCTTGACAACCACAGGCAAAGACAGGGCTGTCGTCTCAACACCCCGTGCCAGAACCTCGTACGCAGCAGTGGGAATGCCTGCCGACTTCAGCACCTTTTTGGTCGCCACCTTGTCAATGGCTATCCGGCTTGCCGCCGCACCAGACCCGGTATAAGGCATCCGCAGGCGGTCAAGGTCGGCCTGAACGCCGCCATTCTCGCCGTAGCCGCCGTGCAACGCCAGAAAAACCGCTTCTACACCTTCTGGCAATTTTTCAAGGCGATCATCGTCAAGCACCATCGGCACCACAGCATAACCTTCCTGCCGCAACGCTTCAGTCACCGCCGTTCCCGAAGCGATCGAGATATCCCGTTCGCTGGAGGTGCCTCCCATTAAAACCACAACTTTTTTCATACCATGTCACCCATGCCGTCCCAATCCAAACCACTGATCTCTGGTTCCAGCTTAACCCCGCTCCGCAACATCACGCGGTTACGCATGCACATGGCCAGAGCCAGAATATCAGAGGCAACCGCCGCACCCTCTACCGCTATTATGTTGGCGTGATCATCGATCACACGCGCCCCGCCGACCGTCATGCCCTTGCATCCAGCCGCATCCAGCAGACGCCCGGCCGGACACTCCGGGGGATTACGGAAAACTGAACCATCCGTACGCATACCCGTCAGCCGCAGCCTCCGCGCGCGCCATTGCCTTCGCATGCCGCGGATGTGCCCGCTTTCCGCTCTCGCAAGGCGCAACCCGCATGCCAGCGCCACTTTACCGGACAGTCCGGCACAATGCCGATATCCGAAACCACATTCAGCAGGATTCATTATAGAAATTTTGCCGTCAGGATTCAAACAACGAATCCATGTCACACACTTCCCGATCTCGAAACCGTGCGCCCCGGCGTTCATCGCCAGCCAGCCGCCGAGGCTTCCGGGCACACCTTCCAGAAACTCCAGCCCGGAAAAGCCCTCGCGCTCTAACAGTTCCAGCAGCGCCGGCCCGCGCCAGCCACAGCCCGCCTCGACCTCATCACCTTCAATACTGAACCCCTGACTGACCCCGGCCGACAGCCGCAAAACACAACCGGGCTCACCGAGGTCGCTAAACCACAGGTTGGCGCCCATGCCCGCCATACGCCACGGCACCCCGTGGCTGCCGCAAAGCCGCAGAACACTCGCTAACGCCTCCTCTTCCATAATCTCGACCCGCCAGCGGGCACGCCCCCCGACATTGAAAAACGTCCACTCTGACAACGACCCGAACGGCACGACCGACAACCCTCGTATCCGCGCCAACGCCTCATCGAACCCGGCAACTTCATGCCCGCCAGGCCAGCCCCGCGCGATATCTGTCCTGATCAAGTCGGCCATGCCGATCACATCGCCCGCCCCGGCAATCAGCACCAGATCGCCACGTCGTAAAGTCTGACGCAGATACTGCCAGCACTCCACGGTAGAACGGGCTAGCTTAACCCTTCCGCGCCACGCGCCACCATCGCTCGACTCCAAGAAGTGCCGGTACAAGTCGCAAACGTCGCCGCCTTCAACCCGTTTCTCCGACGCAGTGTAAACCGGCAGTAGCAAAACCTCGTCCGCCCCTGCAAAAGCCGCCGGAAAAGCTTCGCCCAAAAGCTGTGTCCGGGTGTAACGATGCGGCTGAAAAACCGCCACCAGACGTGCAGGACTCTGCGCAAGCGCCATCTCGACAGCCGCCCTCAGCTCAACGGGATGGTGCGCGTAATCAGCGACAAAAAGCATGCCGCCAACCGCCGCTACACTCTCGAAACGCCTGCCAGGCAACTCTGTGCAGGCAGCGGCGAGCGCACTGAAAACCCGCTCCGGCGCATCTCCCGCCAGCAGCGCGGCAGCCGCAGCCCCCAAAGCGTTCAAAATATTGTGCCTTCCCGACACACCCAGTTTCACCCGCCCCCAAGCACACCCCTGATACAGGATGCCGAACGACACCGACTCCGCATCTGTTACCACCTCGCATGCGCGCAAATCAGCCTCTTCCGAAAAACCGAAGCCCAGCACCGGAACTTGCAGGTCTGATGCCGCCCGCCATGCGCGCGCCGCGTCACGGCAAACCGCCACGCCCTCTCGCGTCTGCGAAAGCACCTTACGGAAACACGCCGACAAAGCTTCCTCGCCCTTGAAATGTTCCATGTGGTCAAGGTCGATATTGGTGAGCACAGTCACCGCCGGATGATAAAGCGCCAACGTTCCGTCACTCTCGTCAGCCTCTGCCACCAGCAACTTGATGCCGCCGCCAGCCACCCCGCCCAGACGTTTCGTCGTGCCGCCGATGCACCATCCCGGATCAGCCCCCAGTTCCTGAAACAGTCTGGCGGTGAAACACGCCGTGGTTGTCTTGCCGTGCGTGCCGCATATCGCCACCCCGCGGCTTTGCGAAACCAGTGCGGCCAAGACTTCGCCTCTGCGCATAACCGGAATGCCTCTGACGCGTGCCTCCGCCACCTCCGGCTCTGCCCCGTCAAGCGCCGCAGTCACTATCAGCAGGTCCACTCCCTCAAGATGTGCCAGCGTATGTCCCTCCGACACCGTCACGCCCATCGCCTCCAACCAATCCCGCATAGCGTTGGGCCGCACATCGCAACCGCTGACCAGCCAACCTAGCTTTGACAGCCGTAAGGCCAAGCCCGCCATGCCTGTGCCGCAGACTCCCGCCAGATGCACATGCCCGCCTCTTTCCCAGTTCTCGCCAACAGCACACATTTTGCCTATTCCGCCGATAAGTCGGCCGCACCACCCGGTCAATCACTCAGCACGGCTGCGCGGGCTACCCTTCCCAGCGATACAAAAGTTTCACTCCCCCTGCCGAATCACGCCTTAACCTGTCAATGTCAAGATGCACGCCTATGCCGGGGCGGGGAGAGAAAAGATCCATCAGTGTGACCTGCTCGTCATACCTGTAAACCTTAACCGCGTCGGTTTTCAGTAGCTCGGCCATTTTACGCCGCGCATCCTCGTTATAGCCTATGCCGTCGATCAGCTTGCAGCGCACCGCTTCATCCGCCATAAACACGCGCCCGTCGGCCAAAGGCACCACAGCCGACTTTTCCAAACCGCGGTTCTGCGCAACCAGCGTCACAAACCGGTCGTGCATGGCTGAAATCAGCGCCTGCAGCATCTCGGTCTGCTCTGGCTTCACATCATGGAAGGGATTGAGCATGTCCTTGTTGGCCCCTGACTTGATGGTCACGTCGTGAATGCCCAGCTTCTGCGCCAGCTCCTTGATGTTGTACGACTGCATGATCACGCCGATGGATCCGGTTATCGTGGTCGGGTGCGCCAGTATGTGGTCAGAAGCCAGCGCTATGTAATAAGCCCCTGAAGCCGCCACATCCCCCATTATCGTCACCACCACGCGCCCTGCCTGCTTGGCTTTGAAATCCAGCAATGCCTTGTAAATTATGTCGCTGTCAGTGATCCCGCCCCCGCCGCTGTTGATCTCCAAAATCAGTCCCATGACATCAGGGTCGTGCGTGGCCCGGCGTATCGAGCGCAAAGCCGTGTTGGCGTTGCCCATATACCAGGAAGACTCGCCCAGCATGATCATGCCCGAGACCGGCACCCGGACCACCTTGATTGTGCCGGCTCCGTAAGACCACTTCTCCACCATGTACGGTGCCTCGTCCTCGCCGACATCACCGACCCTATGCTTTTTACTGAACAGCCCCGCTACAGCTTTGTCCTGCGGCAGGTTCATGGCCTTGAAACCTCCCACCAAAACAGCCACGAACAATAGCCCGATGCCGATCAACAGCCCCAGAATCAAAGCGCAGCCGAATCCGCAACCCCGACCTGTCTTAGTTTTTTCAAAATTCTCTGACATAACTTCCCCTGATTTCTAGACTTTGTTTGCGTATGATAACATATATACCCCACGCAGGCCAACCCATTCAGCCCGAGTGCGATTCAATTTTGCCGCTGCCTTCCGCAAGCGGCTCGATATGAATGTTGGCGATCGTATCCCTGCCGAAGCGTTCCCGTAACTCTTCCTCAAGCGCCGACACGATTTCGTGCGCGTCTGCCACTCGCATGTCCGGATCAGTCATCACATGCAGGTCAATCACCACAGTCCTGCCCACCGCACGCGTGCGCAGATTGTGAAATCCGCGCAAACTTGTGAATTTCTCCGCTATCTTAATGATCTCATAGTGCGTCGCGGACGAAAGCGACCGCTCTGTTAAACTACCCACCTGCTCTTTAATGATGCCGACCGCTACCTTGAGCAAAAGAAAACAGACCATGATCGCAGCTACAGGATCCATCAAAGCCCATTCGTCCCCTAAAAAAACCGCCGCGCCAACACCCATAGCCGTCGCCACAGATGACATGGCGTCAGACCGATGGTGCCATGCGTTAGCTATGACCGAATCGTTCCTCGTCGCACGCCCAACCCTTAGAGTCCGCCAAAATAGCGCCTCCTTAAACAATATCGAAACCAGCGCCGCCCAGAAAGCTACCGGCGAGGGCGGCGGCAACTCTGCACCTTTAGCCGCATCGAATAACGTATGAACTGCGTTTTTCCCGATCTGCAGCCCGATCCATAACAGTATAATGCCGACCACAGCCGCCGCCAAAACCTCGTATTTGCCGTGACCGTAAGCGTGATCCGCATCACGAGGCTTTTGCGCTAATTTTATGCCCACCACAACCGCGATGTCACTCGCGAAGTCGGACAATGTGTGCAAAGCGTCCGCCACCATGGCCTGGCTATGGCCGAAAATCCCTGCCGCCAGCTTCACCGCCAACAGCACGACATTTACGATCATACCGTCCAAGGTCACCTTAATGGCCTTCTCAGCTTTACCGCCTATTTTCATAATCGCAACCGCTCCGTTCAAGGAATGGCCAGATGATAAGTTTTTCCCTCACAATTGACACGCCAAAAATGAACAGTTCTGGGCATGCGGTGAGCTGGACGCTGGGACTGCCCACGCGGCAGAGCCCGCTCAAAGAGTCAGGGAACGCCTGTGAGCTCTTTGACGCATACAGGGCCGTGCTCTAAATAATACCTTCTTTGCCGTTGTTGTTTAGAGCGGGGCAACACTGCTCAATCTGTTTGCTTCTCCACAAAAAAGGGAAATTACGGCACTGCGCGGGCTTAACAGACTGAATGCGGCAGGTGTTGTCATCCAGCAAGAATATGCACTGGCCGTCAGGCCCTTCGGTCAGCGAAAGCGATTTGCGGTTAAACGTGAAGCGTGTGTATTTGTCTGTAAAATCATAAATGTCGATGCCTAAAAAAACGGCGATCGCTTCCGCTTCGCCGTCCGCAAGTGCCACATAACCCGGCACCCGGCAGCAGGCGCCACAACGGTGGCAGGTGAAGGAGGCGGGGGTGACCCTCAGCTTTTTATTTTCAGCCATAAATTTTCAGCCCTAAGCATTTACACGGCAAGATGACAGCGGCATGCGCTCAGCGCTTTGCGCCGCCGGTGACAATCTCTTTCTGCATCTGTTTCTCACGCAGTCCGCGCGTCACGTGTATGGGTTTGCCTGTGAAAGGGTCTGTGCCCGTATAGTACATGGCGGTTGACCAAGTGGAAGGGGTGGGAGTGAACACTTGAACCTGTTCGGGCGTGAGATGCAAGGTGTTCATTGCGAAACTCTTGAGCTTGCGCATGTCGCTTTCGGTACATCCCGGATGCGCTGCGATAAAGTAGTAGGTCATGAACTGCTTAAGGCCATGCCTGCGGTTAAGCTCGTCGAAAGCTGCCTTGAATTTGAGCAACGAGTCGGTCCCCGGTTTGCCCATAGCTTCGAGCACCCTTTGAGAACAGTGTTCAGGAGCGAGTTTTATCTGACCGGAAACATGGTGGGTGACAATCGTTTCGATGTACTTCTCCCCGTGTTTATGGTCAGCGGCGATCAGGTCGGGACGTATGCCGGAAGCTACGAAGACTTTTCGGACTCCTGGCAGATGGCGGAGTCGGCCAAGCAGGTTAATCTGAGCGTTGTGATCGGGCTTGAGCGAAGGGCAGCACTCGGGAAAGAGGCAGCGATGCTCTGGACACCCGCCGGTTTTTGTCATGCGCGGGCATGCAAACCCGTACATGTTGGCGGTCGGCCCGCCGACATCCTGGATTATGCCGTTGAATTCCGGGTGGCGGGTGATCCGTTTGGCCTCGGACAAGACAGATGCCTCGCTGCGGCTGACCACGATGCGGCCCTGGTGCATTGAAATCGAACAGAAGTTGCATTCCCCATAACAGCCGCGGTGGGTGGTTATCGAAAAACGGATCGTGTCCAGAGCGCGGACTTTCCCTTGCCGGGTATGCAATGGATGTGCGTCGAGCATGTAGGGCAGTTCATGCACCGCGTCAAGCTCTGCGACGGAAAGCGGGTAGGCCGGCGGGTTGTGTACGAGCACACGGGTGTCTATCTGCTGCAGCAACTTCTGTGCGGTATACGGAGACTGGTTGGCTGAAAAGATACGGAACATTTCAATGAACGCTTCAAAGCTCTGCGGGGTGCGGGATGAAACAGCTTTGTAATCCGGTAGAATCAAGGCGGAGTCAGGAGAGTCGCTGTTGACGGCTGGACGGGCATAGCAAAGGCCGCGCAATGCGCGCCAATCGTGTCCGTCGCGCAATGCGCGCGCGACTCCCGTTATCGTGTGTTCCGCCATTCCATAGACTAAAATGTCGGCCTTGGCGTCAAATAGCAGCGGCCGCCGGACCGAGTCAGTCCAATAATCGTAATGGGCTATGCGCCGCAGGCTGGCTTCAATGCCGCCGATCACTAAAGGTTTGCATGGCTTGAAGGCTGTTCTAATCAGGTTGCAGTAAGCGATTACCGCGCGATCCGGACGTGCGTTGTTCAAACCGCCGGGAGTAAAGTCGTCCCGCATGCGTTTCTTGCCATTGGCGGTGCGGTTGGCGACCATCGAGTCGACACACCCGCCGGATATGCCCCAGAAGAGGCGTGGTTGCCCCAGGCGTTTAATGTCCGTATGCGTGTCGACCGCAGGCTGCGGAATGATTGCCACGCGGAATCCGGCGGCAGTCAGCACTCTGCCTATCACAGCAACACCAGAGAAGGGCGAGTCGATGTAGGCATCGCCGGATACCAGAATGATGTCAGGCGCGTCCCATCCCAACCTTTCGATCTCATCGGGTGTGCAGGGCAAGAACATTTTTTGACGGGGACGGGTTATGAGAGCGGGCTCATTTTGCGGGACGGATCGTAAACCGCAGGAAAGTCTCGGTTTTCTCGCCCGGCGCGAGTTGCCGCAGAAGACCGCGCTCGCTTACACGTGCCTGTCCTTCGGGATAACAGTTGGCTGGCTCAAGCCCCATCACATACTCGCCCTGACCCATCATTTTCCACTGGATAAGATATGGCAGCTCCGCCACACGATAAGCCACTTCAAGCTCCAGATTCAGGTGTTTGTTCACCACCAGCATTGAGGCCAGTCCCGATTTGCCAGCAGGCAGATCGTGGTAAAAAACCTGTTCGGCGAATCCTGCCATTGGCGCAGACGCTTTATTCCAGTCGGCGAGACCGGCAGCCGCGTGCTCGGATTGGGGCGTGATCTTGTGTTCAGGCGCTTCCAGCGTCGTGCCATCATCGAGCAGAGGCCAACCGAGGTTGATGTGATACAGCAACATGAATGGTGCCGGCAAGTATCCCTGATTCTCGATGGTATCGCATACAGTGATGGAGTTGTCGTTCAGCGCGGTAGAGATTTTACGTGCGCACACCAGCTTCTCGCCAAAGACTCTGCTGTGGCGTACGCGTCCGCAGGCGGTCATCAAGTATTTCGAACCGTCCTCGGACCATGCCGCGGTTGTGTTGACCTCTTCGGCCGGGATATGGCTGATACGCCCGTGCAAGCCGTGTTTTTCCCCGTTACAATCATTGGGGCCGCCGACATTGGAGAGGCCGCAACCGGTCAGTAGGCCGCCGCCCCAAGTGCGCAGCCACTCGATACCGCCCGGTTCGTGGAAGTGCGGCGCGACGTCGGCGTTGCATGAGAGCCATGCCAAGCCGACACCTTTGTAAGATGCCTGCGCGATGTCCATGCCGCGATCCGGCAAAACGCTGAAAGCGAGTCCGCTGCCGTTTTTGAAATCAAGTACGCGCATGCCGCGTCCCTTGCCGTCTTCGTACATGAGGCGACGGATTGAGGCAAGCTGTTCCATCCTGCCCACGCGGGGGAAGACTTCGGATTTATTTAAGGTATTCATATTTATAAGATAGCGCATTGCCGCGCCACCGGTCAAACGGAATGACTGAGTGTGGGCTCAAGTGTTGAACTAAAGTACAGGTTATTTGGTGAACCTCTTGCATCATTGTGGCGGTTTTTGTTAAAAAGCGCGGTTTTACGCCTTTGCGGATTGCCTGAGGTACGTTAAACTACCGCGCTTGTTTGCAACATCGACGGTTTTTTTATGGCTTTAATATCATTGCGCGAGATCAGTGTCAGGTTCGGTGGACCCGAGGTTCTGGACAAGGTGAGCTTCACGATCGAGCCCGGCGACCGCGCCTGCGTGACCGGCCGGAACGGCGAGGGCAAGTCCACGCTGCTCAAGGCCATAGCCGGCTTGATCCAGCCTGATGCAGGGGAAATACTGCGTCAGCCCGGTTTGCGCGTTTCATATCTGCCGCAGAATGTCCCGGGGGGCATTGCGGGCACGGTGGCTGAGATAGTAGAACAGGCCATGCCGTCCGAGTTTAAGGACGGGCATCATCCCGGGGCAGCGCCGTTTCTGACTCAATTGGGGTTGGACGGGGAGACTCAATTCAACTGTCTTTCCGGCGGTATGCGTCGCCGGGTGATGATCGCCTGCGCCCTGGTTGCTGATCCGCAGGTGCTGCTGCTGGACGAGCCGACCAACCACTTGGACATTGGCGTCATCGAATGGCTTGAGAACTATCTGAAGAAAAGCCGCTGCGCCTGTCTGTTCGTGACCCATGACCGCGCCTTCCTGAAAAAGGTGGCGGTCAAGGTGCTGGATCTTGACCGCGGGCGTCTGGCGGGCTGGGACTGCGATTTCGTCACTTTCTTGCAGCGTAAGCGGGATTTGCTGAACGACGAAACCGTGACCTGGGAACGCAAGAGCAAAAAACTGGCCCAGGAGGAGGCCTGGATCAGACGCGGAGTTAAGGCCCGCACCACACGCAACGAGGGTCGCGTGGCGGCACTGCTCAAGCTTCGCGAAGCGTTCAGCCTCCGTCGTATATCCTCCGGGGTCAGCAACCTGCGCCTCAATTCCGGCGCTAGTTCGGGTGAGCAGGTTTTGAAACTGGACAATGTGAGTTTCGCCTATTCCGGCGGCCAGCCTCTGGTTCGGAACTTGTCAGCCAAGATTCTGCGCGGGGAACGGATCGGGATTATCGGCCCGAACGGGTCGGGCAAGACCACTTTGCTCGGACTTCTATGCGGGATGCTGCCGCCGCTTGAGGGCAGCGTGCGGATCGGGACGAATGTGAAGCTGGTTTTCTTCGACCAGTTGCGTGGACAGCTTGACCTGGACGACACGGTGGCCAACAATCTGTCCGACGGGCGCGAAGAAATCGTTATCGGCGACACGCGCAAACACGTTTACGGTTACCTGCAGGACTTCCTGTTCACATCCGACCGCGCGCGCATGCCGGTCAAGGCGCTTTCCGGCGGAGAGCGTGCGCGTCTGCTGCTGGCCAAGCTGTTCATGCAACCCGGCAACCTGTTGGTGATGGACGAACCGACCAACGATCTGGATGTCGAGACCCTTGAGCTGTTGGAGGAACAGTTGACCGGATACCAAGGCACGCTGCTGCTGGTGAGCCATGACCGGGATTTTCTGGACAACGTGGTGACCGGGACATTCGTGCTGGAGGGCGGCGGCACTGTGGGCATGTATCCCGGTGGGTATGCCGACTGGCTGCTACAGCGCACCGCAGTCTCGGAGACAGATTCAGCCGCCGCTGCAAACCGAGAGCAAGCTGAGCAAAAGGTGCGGACGAAAAGACGCGACAGCCGACTCGGTTACAACGAAAAGCGCGAGCGGCTTGAGCTGCCGGAGCGCATACACCGTCTGGAGCAGGAGATCGAGACGTTGCGGGCTGCTTTATGTGATGTGTCGCTATATCAGAAAGACACTTCTACTTTTGCCACTGCCCGCGCACGTCTGGCTACGGTCGAGCAGGAGTTGGAGAGCGCTTTTGCCCGATGGGTACATCTGGAAGAACGGGTTGTTGCGGCTACGAAGAAGCCGCAATGGTGAGGGTAAAAAAGACAGCGGACGCCTCGGGGAGGCGTCCCTACCATGCGAACCGCAGATGTTGGAGCGGAATGTAACCATCCACCATCAACCATCATCGTTGCACGCCACTTGTCGGTTTGAGACGCAACGCGCAGTCCTGTTGCGTCAAATGAAAACGACACCGAAACTCAGGAAACTTTCCTGGGAAT
>CAZKZI010000027.1:13055-27154 GCA_964557205.1 uncultured Lentisphaeraceae bacterium | reverse complement strand
TAAACCTTAAACCTTAAACCTTAAACCTTAAACCTTAAACCTTAAACCTTAAACCTTAAACCTTAAACCGGACTCCTGACTCCTGGGTGCGAGTCAACAAAGTTGAATCGCACCCCTGTAAAACCCCAGAAGCGAATTGCACTGCGAGCTTTAAGATGCGACAATCACGGCATGTTTGTGCATGTCACAGTTTGGGCTTTGGCTGTAATGCTATGCTTTTGTGCGCAGCCTGCCCGGACAGACGAGAAGCCGTTGCCCTCGCCGATGGCGGGTTCGCCGAAAGGACAGGCCGCGCCGTTCTATTCCAGTGACGGGGCGATCGCGGTCTACGCGCCTTTGGCCAAAGCCGCCTACCGGGCACCGGTGTTGAGCTTTGCGAATCAGCGGCGCGCTGAGCTACAGCGCGCCTTCCGTCTGAAACTCGGTACTCCGGCGTGCCCGCTGGAGATCATGATCGGCAACCGATCTGACGGCGACACGCGGGTATTGACAACACGTCTGCTCGATCCGGACGGCGGCTTACGCGAACGTATCGAGCTGCCCGACCCCGAGGCCGCGGATTTGGATATTTTCAAACGCGCCCTCGGTATCGCGCTGCTGCGCGCGTGGATGGTGGCGGCCGGCGGCACAGAAGAGTCGATGCGCGACCTGCCGATCTGGCTGATCGACGGCGCGCTGCGGCACATTGACCGCGACAGGCGGCAGGCAGATATCGACAAGACGTTGCTGTTATGGTCGCGGGCCTGCCTGCCACCGGCGGCAGAACTGTTCGCTTCCGACAGCGTGGCGGCGCGGCAGGAACCGGCTGTGGCGGCGGTTCTGGCCGGCTGGTTCATAGAGAAACGCGCGGGGGTGAATGTTTTCGAGGCTTTGCTGCGGAGCGCGGCGACCGGAACCGGGTGGAGCCCGGCGGAGGCGGCGCGGCTGCTGGCCGACACAGAAGATCTGGCCGAATTTGACCGGCATGTTGACAACCGTTTTCTGACCGAGGGACGTGTCGTGGTCACGCCGGGGGTGACCAGTGCGGGAATTGTGCGCCGCTTCCGCTCCAATCTGTTGCTGTTGCCGACTTATTTTGGTAAGCTGAAGGGCAACAAGAGGGCATGGTATCCGCTATCAGCCATTTGGGAATACGCGAACGACCCCGATATCCGCCGGGCGGCTAGTGCGCAGGCCTTGAAAGTTAAGCTAGCGGCAATCGGTCGGGATGGTATGCTTATTGCGGTTGCTGATGCCTATGCTTTGTTTATGGAGCGGCTGGCGGCCGGCGACAACCCAGACCGGCTGGCGCGGCTGCTGGACGAGGCAGAGCTGATGCGCGGCACGCTGGAGCGCGTCACAGCCAAAGGCGAGGTGACGCAGCGCGACAGCGGCGGTTGAAGGACATGACAACATTAAAAGGTTGTTTCAACGGTGTTTTTTTGATGAAAAATAATAGTGGCGCACAAGGCACGATCATCGGCAAGATCCATCCCGACGTCTTGGCTTTCACGGTCGGCAAGGACACGGTGCTTGATCTGGACTTGGCGGTCTGGGATTGTATCGGCACGGCGGCGCATGTGACCATGCCTTCCAGAATGAGAGTGAAGCCGCCTGTGCTGGTCACTGAAGAATGCGACTGTGTTGTCGCGGCGCTTGCGGATGTGATCCTCGATGCGCAGGCCGGGAGGTTCACTATCTCTGCGGCCGACCAAGACGTGCATCTGGCGGTGGAGCGCCGCCTGACCGAACGCTTGGGCGAACTGGGCCGCAAGATACACACCGGCCGCAGCCGCAACGACCAGGTGGCCGTCGACATACGCCTGCACATACGCGACATGTTGCTGGGCTTGACCGAGGAGGTGGCCGGGCTGGCTGAGGCCCTTACGGCTTTGGGCCGCCGCCACGCCAAGCTGCCGATGGTCGGGCGCACCCACCTGCAGCCCGCCATGCCGAGTTCCGTGGGACTGTGGGCAACCGCCTACGCCGAGATGCTACTGGATGATCTAATGCCGGTCGAGGCCGCCTATCTCTATAATGACCGCTGCCCGCTGGGGTCGGCAGCGGGTTACGGTGTGCCGTTGCCGATAGACCGTGCCTTGACCGCGCGGCTGCTGGGCTTCTCGGCCACGCACCACAACGTCTTGCATGCCAGCAACGCGCGCGGCAAGAACGAGGCAATCCTGCTGGCGGCCTGCGGCCAGATCATGTTGAGCCTCTCGCGCCTGGCTGAGGATTTGATCCTGTTCTCGATGCCGGAGTTCGGCTATTTCTTGTTGCCGCCTGAGCTTTGCACCGGCAGCAGCATCATGCCGCAGAAACGCAACCCGGACGTGCTGGAGCTGATACGCGCCAAGACAGCCGTGGTGCTGGGTTACGGCACAGCCGCCAACACTATTCTGAAAGCTATGCCGGGCGGCTACAACCGCGACCTGCAGGAGACCAAGGAGCTTTATATGGAGGGGTTGCGTGTGACACGGGCCTCGCTGCGGATCATGACACTGCTGTCGCGTGCGCTGAAGGTCTGTCCCGAACGCCTGCGCTCCGCTTTCGTGCCCGGGGTCTTCGCGACCGACCGCGCGCTGGAGCTGGTGGCGGGCGGCATGCCGTTCCGCGACGCTTACCGTCATGTGCGCGAAAATCTGGACAGCCTCGCGCTGGCTGACCCCGACCGGGCTTTGGCGGCAAAAACACATGAGGGCGGCACGGCCGGTCTGGATTTCGGCTATTATAAAAACCGCATCAGCGCGGCGCGCCGGACCGCTCGTGAACGCAGGCGGCGTTCCGAGGCAACGTTCGCGCGGTTGCTGGGCATGAAATTTCCGTTGGCGTGACAAGGCCGTGTCCCCGGGGGGATGCGCGGCCGGTTTTTTAACAAGCAACATGGTGTAAGAAAGGGAATAACAGAATGAGGTCTCAGAAAGCAGTATTGTTGATGCTCGCGTGCGCGGGCTGGCTGACCCGCGCGGTCGCGGAAGAGGCGGCCACGCCTGCGGCCAAGGCTTACGGCATGTCCTTCAGGCAGGCCTGGGAGTACGGTGGCTGGATCATGTGGCTGCTGGCCGCAGTCTCGGTGTTCGCGCTGGCGTTGGTTTTCTACTTCTTGACGGCGCTGCGCAGCGGCTCGGTGATACCGCGCGAGCTGATGGTGGACCTGATGGCGCAGATAAGATCCGGTAACCTGAACGAGGTCCGGCGTCTTTGCGACCGCCATCCCTGTCCGCTCTCGGCGGTGTCTCTGACAGCGCTGGACTGCCTGCGCAACGTGCCGCAATGCGATGTCGCGCTCTTGCGCGGCACGTCGGAAGCCGAAGGCTCCAGACAGGCGGAGGCCATTCAGGGCCAGACCGAGCTTTTGCTGGATATCGCCACCATCGCGCCTTTGCTGGGCTTGCTGGGAACAGTGCTGGGCATGCTGACAGCGTTCAGTTCGGTGGCCAGCGATATCGCCAGTGCCAAGCCGGTAGTGCTGGCCGCAGGCGTGTCGCAGGCGCTGGTCACAACCATCTTCGGCCTGATCGTGGCCATTCCCTGCATGGCTTTCTACGCCTGGTTCCGGCGGCGCGCCAGCCGCCAGATCTCTAACCTCGAGGCTGCCACATCCGAAATTCTTACGGCGCTGATCGGCATGGGCGACAAGGCCTCGTTTATCGACAGGACGTGAACGGTATGAACTTCCGCACCAAAAACAAGAAATCTTTGCCGGGGTTCCAGATGACGGCCATGATGGATGTGGTCTTCCTGCTGCTCTGTTTTTTTATCGCCACGTCTGTTTTTTCGCAATGGGAGTACGAGATCGACATCACCTTGCCCTCGGCTCAGAGCGGCAAGGTGCCGGACCGTCTGCCAGGTGAAATTATCATCAACATCGCCAAGGACGGACGGATCTCCATCAACCAGCAGGACATGACGCTCGACGCGCTGAAGACAAGGCTTGATCGGCTTTCAAAATACTTCCCCGGCCAGCCGGTGGTGTTACGGGCCGACAAAGAGACACGCTACGATAATCTGATCAAGGTTATCGACACCTGCCGCAAGGCGGATATCTGGAACTTCTCCATGGCAACAAGCGAGGACAAAAACGGCGCGCCGGAGAGTAAATGAGGCTTGTGAAACATATTTTTGCGGCAATCGCTCTGTCCCTTGTCACGGCGGCGCTGGCTGATCCGGTGGCGTTGCAAGACCGCATGCATCTGGCTGACGGGCTGTTCCGGCGCAGCATGTTTGACTTGGCGGCGCGCGAATACGAAGCCTTGGCGCGCGAGCCGGAACTGGCTGGGCTGGACAATGTCCTGTTCCGGCTGGGCGAGTGCCAGCGCCGACTGAAGCTCTCGACCGAAGCCGAGGCCACCTATCAGCGACTGGTTGAAAAGTTTCCGGACAGCCCTAACGCGCCGCGGGCGCGTCTGCAGTTGGCCCTGCTCAAGATGGACAGGGGCGGCGATGCCCTAAACGAGGCGGCCGCCATTTTTGAGCAGTTGTCGGCTGACGGCGTAACGCCCGAGGTGCGAGCTGCGGCATTGTATCATCTGGGCGAGACGCTGGAGCGGCTCAATCGTCCAGAAGACGCATTGGCGCGTTATGTCAAACTGAGCGAGTCTTTCGCGGATACCGATTACGGCATGTATGCCGGCTTGCGTTCCGCCTGGCTGCTAAATAAGACCGGACGTCCGGAAGACCGTCGGCGCGCCCTAGGCCTGTATCTCGATCTGGCCCACAAGGCCAAAGATATGAAAGTCGCCGAGGAGTCGCTGTTTTTCGCTTCGCAGTTGTCGCTGCTGGATGAGCGTTATGAAGAAAGCGCGAACCTGTTCAATAGTTTGCGCGCCAAGTTTCCGGAATCGTCGCGTATAGCCAAAGCGGCTTTGGGTGCGGGTTGGGCGAATTATCATGTCGGCCGTTTCAAAGAAAGCTCGGAGATACTGGATCTGATCGTCGGCGACAAGAGTCACGCAGAGCGAGAAGAGGTCCTGTACCTTAAAGCCAACTGTTTGCGCCAGCTAGAGCAACTTGTGGAAGCTGTAAAATTTTACACCGCACAGCTTGTGGAATTCCCTGCCGGCCGCCTGTGCGAGCGCGCCTGGTATGAGAAGCTGACCACGCTTTACCGCGAGGGGTGTTACGAGGATGTCCTGCGGGTCTCGGCGCAGCGTCTGCCGCCGCCTGCCGAGTATGCTGACAACGTTTACTGGATGAACTCCGAGGCGGCGCTGGCGCTGGGGCAGCCTGATACGGCGGTGCAGAACAGCCGCCTGCTGGTGGAGAAGTGCCCGCAGAGTCCTTTCGTGAAAGACGCGCTTTACCGTTTGGGCTGGCTGTTGCAGAAGCAGGATGCCTGGGAGTCGGCGGCCTCCTGGTTCATGCAGGTGACGGAACGTTTCCCGGACGACCCGCTGGCCTCGAAAGCTTTGTACGCGACAGGCGTGTGCCGCACGCGACTGGAGCAAGGCAACGCGGCTTTGCGCGACTGGACCGCGCTGCTGACTAAATACCCGGGGGCCGATGAAGTCGCGGAGACGCTTTATCAAAAAGCCATGGAAGAGCTGCGCTCTAAAAATCCGCGCGCGGCCGGCGCCACGCTGGATGAACGGATGCGCCGCTTTCCGGACGACAGCCGCAAGGCCGAGGTGTTCTACTGGCGCGCGACGGTTTTTCATCAGACCGACGAGAAGGTTGAGGCTGAAAAAATGTTCCGAGCCTGTCTGGCCTCGCATCCCTCTAAGGAGTTTGAACGCGAGGCCATGCTGGATCTGGGCATGCTGTTGCAGCAGGTCGGGCGCAAATCCGAAGCGGCCGACCTGTTTCATAAGCTGCTCGACGCGCCGGTCGTGAAGCGCTTGGGCGCCGACCGTCTGGCCTGGCTGGCGGAGTTCCAAAATGAGCAGAAGCAGCCTGAGGCGGCAGCCAAAGCAGCGCAAGCCCTGTTGGCGCTTAAACCGGACAAAGGCTGGGCGCAGACCGCCTGGACCGTGCTCGGACGCATCCACCGTGACAAGGGCGAGCGCGACCCGGCCATCCGCGCCTTCAGCGAGGCTTTGGCGACCGGCGCTTCCACCGCATACGGCGCGGAGGCGGCTTTGCGCCTTGGCGAGCTGTTGACCGACGCCGGAAGGTTCGAAGAGGCCGCACGCCATCTTAATGACGCGGCCGCGCGCACGGCGCCTCCCGAGCTGATAGGCCTGCGCGCGCGCGCCTACGCAGGTCTGGCCCGCAATGCCGAGGCGCAGGGTGACGTCGAGGCGGCACTGCGTTATTATATGAGCGTCGGCATCCTCTTCGACGATCCTGTGCTGGTGCCGGAAGCTCTGCATAAATCGGCGCTGTTGCTGGATAAGGCTGGCCGCGCTGAAGAGGCGCGCGCTATGCGTGAAGAGTTAAAGACACGTTATCCGTCTTCGCCTTTGTCGGCACCCAAGCAAACGGGAACGGCTTTTAAAGTCAGAAAGGGCTACGTATGATACCGTACGGGTTCAGGCAACACCAGCGACAGAGCGACCACCACTGGATGTTGGCCTGCGTGGCACTCTTGCTTTCAGCAGTCATCCATATGGTGATGATGTTTTTCTTCGCAGACTGGTCAGTCGGCGGTCTGGCTCGCCTGAGAGAGCGGCGGCGCGAGCGTTTTGACGGCAGCCGGGTACCGCCCATGCGGGTCGAGACCATGCAGGCTGACCCGATGTTGATAGGCAAAAGGGTGCCGGGCGAGCGCGACACGCCTAGTCGCGGGCCGATCGAGGCCAGCGAACGTGTGGAAGAACTGAGCCAGAGCGAAAACGTGGTGTTGACAACTCCGCCGCCAGTGCCGCGGGAAGCCCTGTCGCCGGGTGTACTCGCGCTGAAGGACACGGTGTCTGGCCAGATCGACACCACGCCATGGATGCCGCGGCAGGAGATCGCGCAGATTTTCGACCGGGTTGTGCAGGATGACGTTGCTTTGCTGCCGCGGCGTGAAATCCCGATGATCGAAAGGATACCGCAGGCTCCTGACATAGTGCCGTCAATCGACCTGACCGGCAGACGTTTCGGCAAGGAAATAGAGCCGCCCAAACCTTTAGAGTCGGCGGATATCTTCGACACCGAGATCCGTAAAGGGACTTATAAAGTGCCGCCTGTTGAGATACCGGAAACAATCGCAAATGTCCAACCCGGCGCCACAGAAAAGCGTTTCGCCATGCAGCCGGGCGAGAAGGACGGTACCGGCGGCGGCACCGGTGATGGCGATCAGATGGACAGCCAGAAGAAAGCGCAACTTAAAAAAGAACTGGATGAGGGGGTGGCGGCGGGCAAGATCACCGCAGAAGGCCGCAAAGCCTTGGAAACGCAGGCCGTCATCTCGGAATTGCAGGAGACCATCGAGTATGTGCCCATCGACGACCTTTTGGCCGTGGGCATGGAGACCTACAAAGACCCCGCCCGGCAGGACATCGTCTATTTCCGGATCGGCATCCAGCCGCGAGCAGACAAGCATGTGCCGGTCATTCCTAAAGATATCGTGTTCGTGCAGGATGTCTCGGCCTCCATGTCTGAAGACCGCATGGTCTTCTGCCGCCGCAGCCTGACCGCCGCGCTGCAGACGCTCAATCTCTCGGATCGCTTTAACGTGGTGGCTTTCCGCGATAACTTCGAGACCTGCTCGCCGGAGTGGATGGTTGTGAACAAGGACAACTTGAGCAAGGCCACGACGTTTGTCGCCCGTATGCGAGCCTTCGGACAGACCGACGTGTTCGGTTCCCTGCAATCGCTGATGAAACTGCCTCGTGAACCCAAGCGCCCGATGATCGCCATGCTCGTCACTGACGGCAAACCGACCTTCGGTGTGACCGAAAGCGCGCAGATCATCGGTGAGTTCTCAAATCTGAACAACGGCATGATCTCAATTTACATGTTCGGCACCATCAGCAAAGCCAATGTCTACCTGCTCGACATGCTGACCTATTGCAACCGCGGCACTTCCGCCGTTGTGAAAGGCAACCGCTGGGAAATACCGGACTCGATGGCCAGGGTCTACGAAGGCATTCGTAATCCGGTGATGGGTGACATCACGGTGACCTTTGACACCGCATCCCACAGTGAGGTTTATCCTAAAAGCACCACGAATCTTTATAAAGACCGGCAACTGGAGCTTTGCGGCATCTGTCCGGCGGACACGCAGGAACTGATCTTTCAGATCCGCGGACTGGCGACCGATAAGGGTTATGACTCAATCTTCCGTTTGAACATGGCGCGTCACGCCCAGGCCGGCACGGTGGCCGTTAAGAACCGCTGGGCTATACAAAAAATGTACCATCTGGTCGGTGCCTATTCGCGCGAGGCGACCCCGCAGACCATGGAAACCATGCGACAGCTTAATCAAAATTATGGCGTAGCCATCCCCTACGCCGACCAGCTCAAGTAAAAGTTAGGAGTGAGGTTCAAGGGTTCAATCGCGGCTGGCGCCGCTGGTTTAAGGGTTCAAGGTTCAGGGGTTCAATCGCGGCTGGCGCCGCTGGTTTAAAGGTTCAAGGTTCAGGGGTTCAATCGGCCGACTCGTCTCTCATCACCGATCACCTATCACCCCGCAAGTATGACAGAGAGCTGGGTCTCTAACTCTGCAAGTTCCTTGGCCCAAAAGGCCCGTGAACCCCACCCCGGATGATTCTGCAGAAACGCGGCATCGCGTGACTGGCGCGCGCACCATGCCAGATAGTAGGTCATCCTCATCGCCCGCAAGGGCTCAATCAGCCGGAGTGTGCGGCGGTCAAACTCCCGGAACGTCTCGTACCCTTCAATGAGCTGCTCCAGCTCTGCACGCGCCGTATCCATGCGCCCAGGCAGCAGCATCCACAAATCCTGCACTGGCGGGCCGTTCATCATATCATCGAAATCGATCAGAAAAATACCGGTCTCGGGACGCTCCAGCACATTGGTGTGCTGACAGTCCCCGTGCAGCCGGATCATTTCCGCGTCATCAAAAAGCGGCACGATCGCTTCAAGCAGATCGTTGCCGAACGCCTCAAGCCGCGCAACCTCATGCGGTTCCAGGAATCCATGGTCCAAAAGGTAGTCGAGATCCGAGGTGGTGGCGGACAAAGGATGCAGATCGATCCGTGACGGCGCGGGCATTCTTTCTCCCACGCGGTGAACCCTGGCTAGCAGCGCGCCGAGCCTTCCCCACAACGCATTGCCGGGATCGGCGGGCTCGACCGGACGTCCTCCGCGCTGGGGGAACACCGCGAAAGCGATTCCGCCGACATCGCCCAACGTGCCGCCGACCGCAAAGGACAGCGGGGTTATGACGGGGATCTCTTCAGCGGCGCACGCCCGTACAAATGCGTGTTCTTCGAGAATCGCCTCGCGCGTCCAACGGCCGGGACGATAGAATTTGGCCACCAGAAAATCACCATCCTCCATCCCCAGGGTGTAGACGCGGTTGATGTAGCTAGGCAAAGGACGGATCACGCCCGAACAGCGTCGGCCAACGGCGAGTTCCACGGCATCAAGAACAACATCCGGCATCAGATTTGAAAAATCCGCATTCATATATATACCTTTTAGGAGCTTGCGCGGTGCCTACCAGGCGGTGCGCTCTCTCGCCGATCCCTGCCCACCATCACCTCTCTCTTCGTGCGCTTCGTGCTCTTCGTGGTTAACCCCCCCGATCCCTGCCCTTTTCATTCGTGTTTATTCGTGTTCATTCGTGGTTGCAAATTCCGCCGGTCCCTGCCCACTCTTCCCTTTTCCCTTATAAGGCTTTCAGTATCTCGCGCTCGGCGCGGTCGAGAACCTTATACATCTCTTCGGCATCAGCGGCGGCGCGCAGGTCGGAAAGCATCATGGTGCCGTGCGCCATCATGCACAGACGCGCCAGGGTGTGCAGGTGCAAGGCGGCGTCAGTGCAGCATATCAGAAAGAAGATGTCGGTCGGCTCGCCGTCCTGCGCGCCAAAAAAAATATGCTGCAGGCTGCGACCCAAAACCACAAAGGATTCAGATGCGTGGTAGGGGTCGTGATAACGTGCGTGCAGAAAAGCGGCGCCGTCGCCGATGGCCGTGGAACTGGCCAGCTCGCGCTCCTCGATCTCACGCTGCAGAGCCGCGTCATCATACAGCAACCCCGTCTTGACCGCCAACGCCACCATGTCACGGATGACTCCCGGCTTGGTGCGCGAATGCAATGATGTTTCAATCCATTGCGGCCGGAAGAGCCGTTGTATCAAAGCATCCTCGGATGCACGTTTCGTACGGTCCGCCACCTCTTCCCGGTGGTGGCGCGTCAGCGAGCCGGTCGGCAATCCTAAAATCCGCTTTTGTGCCCAGTCGTCCAACAGGCGGTGCTCGAAACAGATCTCCTCGCCGTGCCGGATAAAAGGAATCTCCTCGCGCTGTACCAGATGGAACAGCTCGCGTTCAGGTATTCGGATATGTCGCGCCGCTTGAGCCAGCGAAAGAATACGGTGTGGCATGGTGTGTGTTTCTTGTGCAATGAGATTAAACAGCCAGCGAAATTTCCGCAAGTATACCATATGGGTGTGTTTAACAATATAGTTAAAGCGCCCCAGAATTCAGAAGTCCGGAGGGTTCAATCGCGGCTGGCGCCGCTGGTTTAAAGGTTCAAGGTTTAAGGGTTCAAGGTTCAAGGGTTCAATCGCGGCTGGCGCCGCTGGTTTAAAGGTTCAAGGTTTAAGGTTCAAGGTTGAAGGTTCAAGGTTTAAGGTTCAAGGGTTCAAGGTTCAAGGGTTCAAGGTTCAAGGTTCAAGGTTCAAGGGTTCAATCGCGGCTGGCGCCGCTGGTTTAAAGGTTCAAGGGTTCAATCGCGGCTGGCGCCGCTGGTTCAAGGTTTAAGGGTTCAATCGCGGCTGGTGCCGCTGGTTCAAGGGTTCAAGGGTTCAAGGTTTAAGGTTCAAGGTTGAAGGTTCAAGGTTTAAGGTTCAAGGTTCAAGGATTCTGTCAATTTCCCCGGCCCATGCCCCCCCCCCTAAAAGCGAAGCGGGTGTGGGTCAGGGCGCACTTTGATCGTTTAGCCGGTATTCCGGCGCCATCTCGCTTTGCGAGAAAACGAGCTCGTGCGCATCGACCCATACCCCGAAGCGACTCACTACTCGATGTTCTGGATCTGCTCGCGCACGGCCTCGAGTCCGGCCTTGAAGCCGATTACCAGACGGGATACCTCGGCGTTGTTGGCTTTGGAGCCGGTGGTGTTGATCTCGCGGAAAAGTTCCTGGCAGAGGAAATCCAGAGTGCGGCCGCAGGCGCCGTCCTGATCCAGCGCCCGGCCGGCCTGATCAAAATGGCTGGCCAGACGCGTCAGCTCTTCGCTAACGTCACAGCGGTCGGCGAAAACAGCCACCTCCCGCGCCACAAGCGCGGGCTCGACCGCCGCGCCTCCACCGAGCAGCTCCGCCAAACGTTTTTCTAAAGTCGCTTTGTAGGCGGCGGGTACGCCCGGCGTTATTGCCGCTATCTGCCGCCCGATCGCCTCCAGTTCCTGGAAACGGCCGCGCAGATCTTTTTCCAGTGTCGCGCCCTCGCGCAAACGCATGGCGTCCAAACTGTCCAGCGCGGCATTGGTCGCTCCCTCCAGCAACAGCCAGACCTCGAGCGGGTCTTCCGGCAGCAGACCCTGACGCAATGCGTCCGGCAGACACAAAAGCGTCGAGGCGGTCAGGTCGTCGGCAAGACCAAGCTCTCGCGCCATGCTCCTTAGCGTATTGATCTGGCGACGCACAGCCGCAAGCTGCAGGGCTCCAGGCACCGATGCCTCCGTGCCTTCGACCGCCGCGACTGTGATCTGGCCTTTAACATAACCGCGCGATATTCGTTCGTGGACCAGTGTATGCAGTTTTGCGTCCAGACACGCCAATTCACGCGGCATGGAGAAATTACAGTCAAACTGCTTGCGGTTGACCGTGCTGAGTTCGACCGTGACTTTGACACCGCCGCCATTGGCCTCGCCGCGACCGAAACCGGTCATGCTTTTTAACGCCATGTGCAACCACCTTACCTTTTAGGACGTGATTTTAACACATTGCGTACAATGGTTTCCATAGCATCCGATTGCTCTTCCATGCTGCCGACCATCTTGAACTGCACGCGGCAACGGTCAAGATTCTGACCAAGGCGGCTGGTTCTGAAATAGGTGTCGCCCGCCAGATAGTCGGTTAGAAAACGGATGCCGATGGTCATGGTTATCAGCCGTCCGGAAAAAACCAGCTCTTCGGTCTCCGATGGCAACAAGAAATTCGCCTCCGCCAAGTAGCCTCTGGTCAGCGCCTCGAACATGGCGATGCGGCTGCCGACCTTTGAGAGATCACATTCGTCTTCTTTGGTGACGGCGGTGGCAGAACGCACCATATCGCCGAAATCATAGAGCGCCAAACCGGGCATGGTAGTGTCGAGATCGATCACGCAGATGCCCGCTCCGGTGGCGTCATCAAGCATCACATTGTTGATCTTGGTGTCGTTGTGAGTGATGCGCTCTGGTATCTCGCCGCTCGCCTGACGCTCAAGCAGGCGACCGCATTGGCTGCGGCGCTCTTCGACGAAAGCGATTTCCGCCGCGACCTCAGACCTTCTGCCGCAAACATCCGCAGCCATGGCCGCATCCAAAGCCTCGAGCCGCTTGACAGTATGGTGAAAGGCCGGGATGGTTTCGTGCAGCCGCGGCTGCGGCAGGTCGGACAGCAGATTCTGGAAACGCGCGAAAGATCGAGCCGCTTCATAAGCCTGCCGGTCACTGCTGATCACGTCGTAAGTGCGAGCCGCTTCAATGAACAGGTATAAACGCCACCAGTTGTTGTCTTCGTCACGCACGTAAGGCTTGTTGTCCCGGGCGAGTATGACGGTCAGCGCCTGACGCGAAATCTCGTTACCGTCACCTTGCTCAAGTTTCTCGCGCAGGTGGGCGGTGACGCGCACAATATTCTCCATCAACATGTCTGGCTGCTTGAATATCGCATGGTTGACGCGCTGCAACAGATAACGTACCGTGGTTCCGGCCACCCGCATCGAGACCTGATAAGTGTCGTTGATGTGTCCGGACCCGTACGGCACCGCACCGACAAAGTCGCCCCAGATCTGAAAACCCGATGTGACCCGGCGCAGCAGCTCAATGCTGTGTTTGGCTTTTTCCATAATAAATCAATGCGGGCAAAGCCCGCAATCCAGAATCCTCGTGAAACAACTTGTTTTTTGCTGTTGTTGTCCTGTAAGTCTCTGCTCCATTTTAGCCGATGCGCTTGACCACGTCCGCCTTCATCTCGTCGATCAGCATGGCGACATAGTCGGCCATGGACAGATTTTCGTCTGTCACGAGTGGCGTGAGATCCATAGCGAATGTCAGCAGAGCCGCGGAGTCCACGGCGTGCGACTCGAAGAATGTCGCGTGCGCCATGCGACGCCCCATCACTGCGTCGTCATAGCGCTTGCCGCCGGATATCTGGGAGTCGAAAACCCCTGACAACGCCGCAGAGATGTTGGCGCGGTCGCTGACATCCAACACCACTTTGCGGTTGTCCGGCAGCCAGTCGAGGTCGCGCCAGATTTCGCAACCGTAAACTTGGGACGGACGCTCACCTGCAGGCATACGGCGCACAGCCTCGATCAACGCGCGTACGACACCTACGTGCGTGTCGTGCTTGTCGGAGGGCGCGTGGGTGTATACCGTGGCCGGTCGTGTTGCTTGCAGAATCTCGAACAGGTCATTGACCAGATGCGTGTTGTCGCGCGCCTTGACATCTTTGCTGGAGAAGTCCAACTGCAGAATAGCCCCGTAGCGTCCCACCATTGCGGCGGTGCGTTGCTCCAGGCGGCGCACCGCCTTCATCTGCTCGTCGGAGTAATCAGCGTAAACGCCGGTGCGGGAGCTGCCGGCACCATCCGTGCAAGCAACGCCAGTGAATGATTTGTCAGGCTGTCCAAAGCACGCCAGAATCCCGTGTGTCGCCATGAATTCAAGGTCATCCTGATGCGCCCCGATCCCTAGGTGTGTCGTGCGCTCCAGTACCGCCGCAATTTCGGTGCCGTCCGGCACAAAGATATCAACCGTCTGTCTAGTCAACTTCATAGTGCAGTTTACCTCCTAATTCCTAACTCTTTCTTTGTGCTCTCTGTGTTCTTTTGCGGCTAATTCCTGCCGGTCCCTGC
>CAZKZI010000027.1:6474-12955 GCA_964557205.1 uncultured Lentisphaeraceae bacterium | reverse complement strand
CTCTTTCTTTGTGCTCTCTGTGTTCTTTTGCGGCTAATTCCTGCCGGTCCCTGCCGCTCTCTCACTCTTTCTTTGTGCTCTCTGTGTTCTTTTGCGGCTAATTCCTGCCGGTCCCTGCCCTTTTCATTCGTGTTTATTCGTGTTCATTCGTGGTTTCAAATCCCGCCGGTCCCGATCACCGATTACCGGCAGCGAAGCCGCCGCCACTGACTGTCCGACACGCCGGGCCTTTTCATCGGGCATGAAGACCTCGACCTCTTCGGCCAGTTCCGGAAACTGGTCGGCGAGTATCAGGCGCGCGGTCTCGAGAATCATCACCCCGCCGGATCCGGACGTGACACGCCCGAGGATCATCATGCTGTCAAAGCCATAAAACTCGCGGTACCAGGGAACCGTGTAGCCCAAATATAGGCCGATCTTCTGGAAGATGTTCAGAGCTGTCACGTCGCCGTCCAGCATCCGCTCCTGAACACGTTTGAGGCGCTCTGGCAAAGGCATCTTGGCCGGGAAACGCATGCCTTTTTTCTGCGCCAGATGGTTCACCGCCTGCTGCGAAAAGTACATCGCGCCCACACCAATATCACCCGACCATTCATCCGCAGGCGCAGCCGGATGCAGGTCAACCGGCGCGAAGGCCAATTCCGAAAGGCGCCCGGTGAGACAACCTTTGCGGTCTATGAAGCCTGCCGCCTCGCTGGAACCCATGGCCACGCCCAGAATACCCTTTTTGCCCAGCGACAGCAGGCCGGCCAGTGCCGTCACGTCGCCGTCGTTTGCGACCTCGACCGGCACGTTCCACTCTGCCTGCAGGCGCATGAATATATTTTGCGCCTGCGCGTAGCGCTCGGGCGGCACAGCACGGAAGAGCGAGGCCACCTTGATGCTGTTGTCCACAACCACACCGGCCGAGCTGCCGCCGATGGCATCCACGCGCGGCAGAGTGGCGGCCGCCTGTTTGAGGCCTTCATTCAATTTTGAATAATGATAATCAGGATCAGACTGGTTGCGCGGATCCCACGGAAACTCCTCGCTGAAAACCACCTTGCCGCGTTTGACCGCGCTGATCTTGAAGTCGCTGGCGCCGAGGTCGAACCCGAGGCGGCAGCCTTTGGAACAGTTGTCGATCAGCAACGAACGCTCGTAAGCCTGGGGCATCTTTGCCAACGGACGGCGTTCCACCACCATCGGATGTCCGTAAACCCCCTCCATGAAGTCCACGTCGAACTTGCGGATGCCGGTTTTTGAATACTGCTGCTTGATCGACTGGCAAAGTTTTTGCGGCCCTGCCAGCATCAGCCGCCAGCCTCCGGCCGACCAGAGCAGGAATTTCACGATGCGCTCGGCGAGCTGCGCCACCTCCGGCGCGTCTGCGCCGCGTGCAGGCAGAGGCATGTCATAACGGGTGACACAACCGTTTTCGCGCTCCCAGGCAATCGCCAATACCTTGCCTGCAGGCTTGGCGTTGTCACGCATCTCCCGCAACAACGTGATCGGCGGACTGAAATCCCGACGCAAAGTGGCCTTAGTCAGAATGCCAGTGTCTAACATGATTGCCTCCTTGGTGTTTTCTCCGCATCGTTGCAAGCAGGTTGGTTAAGATTATTGCGACCACCAAGTGGACGCAATGGAGAGGGTAAAAAAAGACAGAAAAAGACCCAGATTCAAGACCCGGGACCCGGCCGCGCAGTGCCACCATTCCTAATTCCTAACTCTTCTCTCTCTCTGCGTCTCTCATCCTGACTCCTGAATTCCGACTCCTGATTAGCACCATAAACCTTTTGCACTTTGTTTTCTCCCTCTCCCCTTGGGTGAGGGTCGGGGTGAGGGTTGCGGGCTGTGCCCGCATTAGTGTTTGAAGCTGCGCTGGCCGGTGAAGACCATGGCCACGTCAGCCGCGTTGCAGCAGTCAATCACATCCCAGTCGCGGATTGCGCCGCCAGGCTGCACGATGGCTGTGATGCCCTCGCGGATGCCGACCTCCGCGCCGTCGCGGAAAGGAAAGAAGGCATCCGAGATCATGCTGCAGCCAGGCAGACCGCCGCGGCTGGCCTTGACCTGTTCGTCAATCTCCGCCTGCATTTTCGCGCCGTCATCGCCGAACTTCAGCGTCAGCTCATTGTAAGCCGTGGCGTGCCGCTCCCAGGCGGTCCAGTCCGCCAGTTTGCGGTAGGCCTTGTCGCGCGCGATCTCGGCCACGCCCACGCGATCCTGCTCGCCGGTGCCGACGCCGACCGTCGCGCCGTCTTTGACATACAACACGGAGTTGCTGGTGACGCCGGCCTCGACCAGCCAGCCGAAGACCAGGTCGTCGTACTCCTGCTGGGTCGGCAGGCGCTTGATGCGGTGGAGCGTGCCGTCTTTGGTAACGCATTCGGCAGGCATGAGCTGCGCCGCCGTGCGCGCCGCCGGCACGAATGACCACTGCGTCACGAGGCCGCCGTCGATCAGCGACTTGAAATCGACCACGCGCCGCGCCACGAACGAGGTCAGGCGCGCCATATTGTTGATGCGCATGACGCGCAGGTTCTTTTTGGCCGCGAAAATCTCCATAACCCCCGGCGCGAACTCGGGCGCCACCACCACCTCGGCGTAGTTTCCCGCCACCAGCCGCGCGCTCTCGACATCGACCTCGCGGTTCAACGCGATGCAGCCGCCGAAAGCGGCCAGACGGTCGGCCTTGTTGGCACGGAAGTAGGCCTCCGCGAGCGTCGGCCCCTTGGCAACGCCGCACGGGTTGTTGTGCTTGACGATCACGGCACAGGGCGAGTCGTCCAGATAGCGCAGTATGTTCAGCGCGTTATCAACATCGGTAAGGTTGGTCTTGCCGGGATGCTTTCCCGACTGCAGCAATTCCGGGGCCGAGGCCAGAATGTTGCCCGGAGTCAGAGCCGTGACCTCGCCGAGAGTCAGGTTGCCGTCTGTCAGTTTATAGAGCGCGGCCTCCTGACCGGGATTCTCGCCGTAGCGCAAACCTTTCTCTTCGCCGTTGATCACCCAGGAAACTTTCTCGTAACGCAGCGTTTGACGCTTATCGCCATCGATGAAGGATATCTCCATGCGCGGGGTGAAGTGGTCGTCCATAATGGTTTTATATGCGGCTTTCAGGTCAATAGCCATGTTTGCTCCTTTACACTTAATCCAACTGCTTAGTCGATCCCGCATAGCGCGATTCGGCGGACGGTTCGGCCTGTCTGACTCTAGGACTCAGGACGCAGGACTCAAGACCCAGCCGCGCACCGCCCCCACTCTTCTCTTTCCCTCTTCCCTCTTCCCTTGTCCATGCCGCCCCCTGAAAGCGAAGAGCATACGGTCAGGGCGCACTTTGCTCGTTTAGCCGGTATTCCGGCGCCATCTCGCTTTGCGAGAAAACGAGCTCGTGCGCATCGACCGTGTGTCAGAGCGGCTCGCTCGTGCGCATCGACCGTGTGTCAGAGCGGCCGCCATTCCTAATTCCTAATTCCCAATTCCTAATTGTTCTTCCGCCGCCTCTGCCGCCTCTGCCGCCTCTGCCGCCGCTTCCGCCGCCCTGTTGAGCGTGAACTCCTCGATCGCCTGCGGTATATCCTCTTTCGACTCCACCAGATCTTCCGGCGCGGCGCGGGAGTTCACCGCATCGTAAATAAGCTCCAGCGTCTCCGGATCATCAGTCTGGTTCGCGTAACCCTGCAAAACCGGCAGAGCCCAGGCGTCATCCATATCGATCATGGCGTCGATAACCGTCTGGAAGGCCTCGGCATCCATGTTCAGGGACGCCTCTCCCACTTCTTTGATCGCGTCCTCTTTCTCCTTGGATGTATCCATGGTCTGCGTCTCTAGCGCCCAAGCCTCCAAAGCCGCGCGAGCCACCTCCGGGTCTTTGTCGTGGATCATGTTTTTGAGATCCATATAGCCCGTTTCCTCGGCCCAGGCCAGAGCCTCGACAGCCTTCATACGCACGAACCGGTTGGCGTTGCCCATAAGCTGCCGTCCTGCAGCCGCCACCACCGCCAGGTCATCCGAGTCGAAACGCTCCTGCAAACGCGCTATAACAAGTTCGGCTTCAGCTTGTGCCGCATCGTCGGCATCATCGTCTTCCCCCTCCGCAGCCGCGCCACTTGGCAACTTCTTTGCGCCCCTGAGCTTGTCCGTCAACAAACCGCGCTTCCCACCAGCGTCCGCGTTCAAACCGCTCACGTCCGCTGAAGCTAGTTGCGCGCTGCCTGTCGCGGGCGCACCAGAGGCTTTGTCCTCCGCACTGTCTTGCTTTTTTGCTGAGCGGCGACCCAGAATCACAGCACCCGTGATGATTGTCGCGCCCAGCAAGACCAATACTGTTAAGCGGATTTTATTATGCATCCAACACCTTTTTTTTCATCATTTTCGACTGTCCGTATGATTTGATAATAATCGCATAAGCCGTCCTGAACGTCAACAGCAACGCGGCTGGCGCCGCTGGTTCAAGGTTCAAGGGTTCAATCGCGGCTGGCGGCCTGGTTCAAGAGTCGGATGGGGCAGACAAAAAATCCCCGGCTTCCACCACTCATCACTCTTACCTATCACCTATCTCTCCTTGCTTTATCCAGCTTCTGTATCTGTTTAGCCATTGACTCAGATTGCTCATCAACAACCCGGTCAGGATCGCCGAAAAGCTTTATGCCGTTAGGATATAGAACCCCGGCCTTCCTGATCAACTCGCGCGCCCAGGGAACCTGTTGATCACGGCGCTTGTTCATGGAGATGTCGTGTTTCAGCCGGTCGATGCCGGGAATGTCCCAGCCCGCTTCGCGCGGCGCCGAAAAGGTGATGAACGTGTACTCAGTCTGCTCGGCCTCGACCGCAGGCTTAACCGCGATCAGCCGGTAGAGGTCAAACGAGTTCTCGAGTTCCACCACCTCTGACCATGCGCCCGGCTCGAGTCTAGCTAGCGTTGCTAGTTGTCGGGGGTGGTTGATTTCTTCAGCGGCGCGATTTTCTTCACCGTCGTAATCAATGCCTTGCGGCATGTCACCGGCTAAAGCCTTCGGGTCGTCGCCAATCTTAAGCTCTCCGGCCACAAGACGTGCGCGCAAAGTTTCCAGCCGGGCTGCGAAAACACGGTTCGTGGCTTCGGTCTCGGCCCGCAAGCGTTCAAGCTCGGCTTTTAACGCCGCCGCTTCCCTATCAGAGACTTCAAAAGCGTCACCAAACTTTTCTCGCAATAACGCCTTGAGGGTGGCCTCCTCCTTGAGCCGTCGCTCCAATGCACCTTGCCCGCCCAAATGTTCGGCATACACATCGCGCTTGAGCCTTAGGCGGCGGCAAAGAGTGTTGATATAATTATCCGCCGCTTTCAGATCATTTTCGGTCGGAACGATCCCGCGCGCCTCGGACTCTTCCAGCATGGCCGCGCGCGTCATGAAATTCGCGAAAACATAATTCATGGCCTCAAGCTCTTTACGCTCGGTCTCCCTGGTTTTCTGGCGCGGGCCAACATTAAATTGGGGTCCTAAGCGTTCATCGACAAGGCTCTGAAACTCCAATTGCGTCAGCTTACGGCCGCCGACCTGAACCAGTACGCCATCCGGCGGCAGGGTCTTGTAATAGCGCGCGACATCGTTCGTCATGTAAACGCCGGGCTGAAGCGTCAACTGCTCATCAGTTTTAGGCGACTCAGTGGCCGCTCTTTTGCGGCAGCCGACCACACCCATACACAGCATAAAAAAAAGAAAAGTTTTGAAATGTGCTTTTATCATGTTTTTAATCATACACCTGTTCGGTGCTCCTTTTCCATAACATTAGCGTTCGATGTTTAAATTCCCGCGCATGACTTGTCGGGCAGGTTTGATCCAAGACCAATGCAAACCTGCCATCATGATTTTTTAGCGATCAGCGACGGGCCATTGGCCCGGGAAAAATCATGATGGTTTTCGCGGAGATTAGCGGGTAAAAAACCTCTGCGTCTCTGCGCCTCTGCGTTAAATGTCCCCGCGTGCCGCCTAACCAAAAAAAAACAACGGGGATGGATGATTTACATCCACCCCCGTACAGTTCAACCCTCTAGTTATAATCCATTAAGCAAGCAGATTATACTGGAGTTTCAATCCGCATTGTACACTTACGGTGCCACAACAGACGGATCGCTATCGCCGAACCACAGTACCTGCTCTGTTCTCCTGAAGGCCTTTTCGGCCAGAGCTGCAACCGTACTCACGATCTCACCCTCGGGGATGTCCTTGATGGCGGAAGAGTAGGTCTTGTTGAATTTCAGCGTGAAGTTTCCGTAAGCGATACCGTTCTCGGACCACATAGAATCGTTATAATCAAACGGATCCTCAAACTCGCACGGCAGGAAGGCGATAGCGGACTCGCATTCATCGTCTTCCGTGCAACGCGGGCAACTGTTGTCAACCGCACTGCAGTACGGAGCCAGAGCCCAGCCGACCACATTGCCGGAGACGGTGCTCAGATCCATTGTGCCGTCGCCACGGTCGATGATCGCGGACTTGCCGAAGCCTGCGTGCCA
>CAZKZI010000027.1:0-6374 GCA_964557205.1 uncultured Lentisphaeraceae bacterium | reverse complement strand
GGTGTGGTCCCAGCGAAAGCTGCCGCACCGATCATTAGCACTGATGCAAAAACCATGAGGTTTTTCATTGTGTATCCTTCCTTCTGTTTGTACAAACTCGGGTGTACACACACCCATTCTAGGGTCAACCCGGAAAACTTCTTCCGGCGACCCATTGTCGAACTGCCCTGCATAACCGCACCCTCGCCGCCCCGATCCCGGGATGCCGGAAAATCAGCGCCGCCCCCTTTTCCCGATAAAGCGCGTCTGCGGCCTCCGTCGCGACATCAATCTTGACCAGCAGCTCGCTGTCGCCCCTGCCGGGCGTGACCTCTACGCCGACACCTTTGATTTCTGGAGTCCACGTCACAGCCGCGGGATCCATTTTTATGCCTTTGCCTCGCAGCACCAGACGCACGCTCTGCGCCTCGCCGGACAACGCTAACTCAAGACTGCGCGGAAAAGCCGACATGATCGTCCCTGCACTGATGTCCAGAGTGATCGACAGCGGCTCAATCTCCGACAAGCCCAGCACCGGCAGCCTTATTTCCGCCTGGTAATTCCCGGGCTCGGTGGCTGTCGCCGTAGCATTCAGCTCATACACGGCTGTATCGCCCGCTTTGTCAGCCATACTCACGCTGACTTTGAGGCCTTCGCCGGTCTTGATCTCTGGCTGGCCGAGACGCACTCCTGGCACACTCGCGACAAGCCGGAAACGCTGCTCGCTCGCGATGCCGGTCTCGGCCATCCGCATCCGCACCGGGTGTTTAGGCAAGCCTTCGAAAAGCGGCACGGCCTTGCCGGTAAGGGTCAGTTTGAGGTAGGGCGTGGAGGTGTCGTCGCCCAAGACCCAGATGCTGCGCTCCATATCGCCGTGCTCTTTGATCGGATCCAGCCGCAATGTCACCTCCACCTCGTTGCCCGGCGCCACCTCCTGCGCCGACGAAGCAGCCGTGATGCAGGTGCAAAGCGGTATCAGCCGCGTTATCTTGACCGGCACCGCTCCGGTGTTGGCCACTCTGAACATGACATTGGTGATCGCGTAATTGTGTACTGTGCCGACATCCACAATGTTGGTGCCCTTCACCACCATCAGCGGCACGTTGGCCTTGGTGTCGTCCAAACGGTAAATCTCTTTGGCATCAACTTGGCAGAAACCCGTAACCAGGGCAATAACCGTCAAATGCAAACGTTTAGTCATATCAAGTGTCCTCTTAAATCCGTTGCGGTTAAGAATATGCTTTCGGACGGCAACAGAGCAAGCGCAAAAACGCAGTAGTTAAGAGTGAAAGAGTGAAGGAGTGAAGAGTCGAACTCAGGACGCAGGACCCAAGACCCAGCCGCGCATCGCCCTCACTCTTTCACTTTTCACTATCCCCTCTTTCTTTGTGCTCTTTGCGTTCTTTGCGGCTAATTCTGCCGATCCCTGCCTCTCTCTCATTCGTGTTCATTCGTGGTTTCAACTCCCGAGCAATGCCCCCACTATTCCCCTCTCTCTCTCTCTTCGTGTTCTTCGTGTCTTCGTGGTTAATTATCCCGAGCACCGCCCCCGAAAAAGCTTTGACGAAAAAACCTTTGGCAGTATCATATTCAACTTACGGATTGTCATGCGCGGCACAGGCAGCGGCGCAAAGGGGATTTTCAAGATGAGACCAGCGGCAATACTCTTGATGCTGGCCTGCGCAACAGCAGGCGACGCGGGCGCACAACGCCCGGAAGCCGCGCTTTTTCAGGAGAACCGCGTCGCCGCGCCTGAAAGCTCCGTCGACAAGCTGGTCTTCCGCAGCCTCGCCCAGCACAACATCACGCCCGCATACTGCTCCGACGCGGTCTTCCTGCGCCGCGCCTATCTGGATGCCATCGGTGCCCTGCCCTCTGCCGACGAGGCGCGAGCTTTCCTGAACGACCCCTCGCTGAACAAGCGCCGCGTGTTGACCGGGCACCTCCTGGAACGCGACGAGTTCGCGGACTACTGGGCCATGAAGTGGAGCGACATCCTACGCATCAAGGCCGAGTTTCCCGTCAACCTGTGGCCCAACGCCGCGCAGGCCTACCACCGCTGGCTGCGCGCCTCGCTACACGCCAACAAACCTTATGACCGCTTCGCCCGCGAGCTGCTCACCTCGAACGGCAGCAATTTCCGCGTGGGGCCGGTGAACTTCTACCGCGCCATGCCCGACCGCTCACCGGAGGGCATCGCTGCCATGGCGGCACTGACCTTCATGGGCACGCGCACCGACCGCTGGAGCCCGGAGCAACGCGCCGGTCTGGCGGCTTTCTTCGCGCAGGTCGGCTACAAGCCTACCCGCGAGTGGAAAGAGGAGGTGGTCTTCTGGGACCCGAACAAGCAGAACGGCCAACCTCCCCGCGAGGGTCTGCTGCCTGAAAACCAGCGCTTGTCTCTGCCGCCGGACCGCGACCCGCGCGAGGTCTTCGCCGACTGGCTGACCGCACCCGACAACTATTGGTTCTCGGCCTGCATCGTCAACCGCGTCTGGGCCTGGCTGCTCGGCCGCGGCATCATACATGAGCCGGACGACATCCGCCCCGACAACCCGCCCTCCAATCCGGCCCTGCTGACCCTGCTGCAAAAGGAGCTGATACAGAACAGCTACAACCTCAAACACCTCTACCGCCTGATCATGAACTCGCGCACCTATCAGCTCTCTTCGGCCTTCCCCGCCGACAAGTTGGAACGCGCCGCGCCGCTTTTCGCCTACTACCCGCTGCGACAGCTCGATGCCGAGGTCCTGATCGACGCCATAAACAAGGTGACCGGCGCGACCGACCTCTACACCAGCGCCATCCCCGAGCCCTTCACCTTTATCCCTGCCAACAAACCAGCGGTCGCCCTGCCTGACGGCTCCATCACCAGCCCCTTCCTCGAACTCTTCGGACGCCCCGCCCGCGCCACCGGCCTGCTCAACGAGCGCGTCAATCGTCCCAGCGCCTCGCAGCGCATGCACCTGCTCAACTCCAGCCACATCCAGAACAAGCTCGTGAACGGCACCAACATGAAGCGCATGCTGCACCACAAACGCAAACCGGCCGAAATGATCGAGGATGTCTTCCTGTCCGTGCTCTCGCGCTACCCGACCCCGGCCGAAACCTCAAAGATCGAGAGCTATTTCCGTTCCGGTGTGGTCAAAGGCCGCGACACCGGCATCGACCTGGTCTGGGCCTTGATCAACAGCGACGAGTTCTTGTTCAGACACTGAGAAAGGGGAGACGCTACGGGGTATGGGCCGATGCGCTTTTGGGGGGTGGCAGGGACCGGCGGGGTCCTGAGTCCTGGGTTCTGGGTCCTGGGTCCTAGATCGGACGGATCGGACGGATCGGACGGATCAGACTTCAGGAACTCTGACTCCTGCGCATTTGCCACAAATCACAAAATCAGCAAACCAATGAAAACAAAAATAAACATCACGCGCCGCCAAGCGCTGCGTAACAGCTTGCTGGGCACTGCGGGGCTGCTGCTCTCCGGCAGCCCCGCACGCGCGGCCGCCGCCCTCACGGCCAAGGCCAAATCCGTGATCCAGGTCTTCCTCTGGGGCGGCATGTCCCACACCGACACCTGGGACCCCAAGATGGACGCGGGCTATGACTATACCGGCCAGTTCAAAGACGAGATCCCCACCAACGTCGACGGCATCCGCCTGGGCGCGCTCTTCCCGAACCTGGCCAAACAGGCCGACAAGTATTCGCTCATACGCAGCATGACCCACCGCAACAACGGCCACGAGACCGCCGCCTACCTTATGCAGACCGGCCACCCGCCGGGCGAACGTCTGGCCTACCCCTGCATCGGAGCGGTCTTCGCCCTCATCAAGGGCTACGAGGCCGGCTACAAGGGCCTGATCCCGCCTTACGTGGTGCTGACCCAGCCGCAGGGTCGCTTCTCCGAGGCGGGCTTCCTCGGCTCGCGCTGCAAACCCTTCGCCACCGGCGGCGACCCCAACGCCGCGCGCTTCGAGGTCGAGGGCGTCATCGCGCGCGGCATCAGCGACCAGCGCCAGAACGCGCGGCGTGATTTCCTGGGCTCGCTCAACACCATGCGCGCCGCGCACCCCGGCAATCCCGAGCTGACCGCTGCCGCGGAAGCCGAACAGACCGCCTACGACCTGATCCTAGGCGAGGGCAAGGATGTCTTCGACCTGTCCAAAGAGGATGCCGCGCTGCGCGACAACTACGGCCGCAACACCTTTGGCCAGGACTGCCTGGCCGCGCGCCGCCTGGTCGAATCCGGCGTGCCTTACGTGACCATCAACTACCCCGGCGGCTGGGATACCCACTCCAACCACTTCGCCACCATGAACCGGCAGTGCCCCAGTCTCGACCAGGGCTTGGCTACCCTGCTGCGGGATCTCGCCGACCGCGGCCTGCTGGAATCCACTGTCGTGTGGTGCTGCGGCGAGTTCGGCCGCAGCCCGCGTGTCGATTGGCAGCCGCCCTGGAACGGCGGCCGCAACCACTACGGAAATGTCTTTTCCGTGCTCGTGGCGGGCGGCGGCTTCAAAGGCGGCCAGATCGTCGGCTCCTCCGATGCCAAGGGCGAGGAGGTCAAGGACCGCCCGGTTTATCCGGTCGACCTGCTCGGCTCGATCTACGCGCTGGCCGGCATCGACCCCGCAACCCGCCTGCCGCACCCTGAAGGCGCGGAAGCGAGCGTGCTCCCGCCTGCCGACGGCAACCGTGTCAAATCCGCCGGACTCCTGAAGGAAATCATGTGATGGGAAGCAGAGACCGGGGGAGTTGGAACCACGAATGGACACGAATAAACACGAATGAGAAAGAAGGCGGAGACCGGAGGAATTTAGCCGCAAAAGAACACAGAGAACACAAAGAGGTTTTTTAGAAAGCAGTGCGCGGCTGGGTCCTGAGTCCTGGGTCCCGGGTCCCGGGTCCTGGGATCAGACGGGTCGGACAGGTCGGACAGATCATACTTCAGGAATCATGATTCCTGAGCAACTGCCACCAATCACCAATCCCAAATCACAAATGAAAACTCTCATCCTACTCTCCCTCGCCCTCTCCCTCGCTGTTGCCTCGGTGCGGGCGCAGGCCTATGTCGGCTTTGTCTACCCGGCGGGCGGTCGGCAGGGCATGACCTTCCAGTGTACCCTGGGAGGACAGAAGCTCGAAGGCCTGCACGGCGTGCATATCACCGGCACCGGCGTGCAGGCCAAGTTGATCGAGTACAACAAGAAGATGAACTCGCAAGAGACGCAGATCCTGCGCGAGCAGTTGCGCGAGCTGCAGAAGCTGCCTCCGGCGCAGCGCGACGCCGCAGTCTCCAACTTGATCACGCGCATCGACAAGCTGCTCGGCGCGTATGTGCAGCAGCCGCAATGCGACTCCATCTCCAATCTGGCGACCGTCGAGATCACCATCGACCGCAACGCGCCGCCTGGCCAGCGCGAGATTCGTCTGATAACGGAAAATGGCATTTCCAATCCCATGCCCTTCCATGTCGGCCAGCTCCCGGAATACACCGGTGAACCGCTGCCAACCAGTCACCGGCAGATTTTGGGCAAAGAGGCGCAAAGCCTGCGCAAGGTCAAACGCGCGTCAGTCCAGACCGACAAGCGCAAGAATGCCATGATGGCCGACGCAGAAATGCTCCAGATGACCAGCACCATGGCCGACCCCGACTCGCTGAGCGATGTCGACGACGTTGTTGTCCCGGTGCGCCTGCCCTGCACGCTAAACGGCCAGATCGCTTCCGGCTCGGTCGACCGCTACCGCTTCAGCGCCAGCCGCGGCACACGCCTGGTCATCACCACCCACGCCCGCTCGCTCGTGCCTTATCTGGCCGACGCCGTGCCCGGCTGGTTCCAGCCCGTGCTGGTGCTTTGCGACACGCAAGGCCGCGAGATCGCCTACAACGACGACTACCGCGGCAAGCCTGATTCGGTCATCTTCTGCCAGATCCCGGCAGAAGGCGAATATATCCTGGCCATCCACGACGCGATCTTCCGCGGCCGTGAGGACTTTGTCTATCGTCTCACCCTCGGCGAGCTGCCTTTTGTCACCAGCGCCTTCCCGCTCGGCGGTCAGATCAACATCCCTGCCGCAATCGACATCAAAGGCTTCAACCTCGCCGGGAACCGACTTATGCCCCGCACCGACGGCCTGCCGCCCAGCATCTATGAACAACACGCTCGCGGACGCGGCGGCTTGCTCTCCAACCCCGTGCTCTTCGCGCTCGACCCCCTGCCCGACGGTATCGAGAGTGAGCCGAACAATACGCCAGCCGCAGCCCAGCGCGTCGCGCCGCCGATCATCATGAACGGCACCATCGGCGTCCCCGGCGATCGCGATATTTTCTGTCTGCAAGGCCGCGCCGGCACAGAGCTGGTGGCCGAGATCTTTGCGCGCCGACTCGACTCGCCGCT
>CAZKZI010000026.1:12950-27881 GCA_964557205.1 uncultured Lentisphaeraceae bacterium | reverse complement strand
GTTGCCTTTTTGTTTAAGCGCGAGCCCTTGCACCGAGTTTATTAAATGACCTGTCACAAAGATCGGTATAGGATGATATGCAGTAGAGCGGACAAGTCAAATACTTTATACAGAATTCAGGAGTCAGAATGTGTAAAAGACGTTTATCGCAAACTGGTTATGATTCTGAATTAACGCTTCGCTCCCACGACTGCGTGTGGGCTCTGCCGGATACGGCGGTCTGAATGCTGACTTTTGAATACTGCGTTTGCAGAACCGACTAAAAAAGTTTTGCAAGCGCCTCCAATCAGTATTCACACGTAAAAACTGGAAGAGCCCAATAATGAAACCATTCCCGTCATCACACGATTTCGATTTTTGCCTTGCCCTTAAGTTCTTCGACGTATGCGGTCATGATCTCGCCGCGCCGGGCATGGCGCAGAAAGTCGCGGATCTTCTCGCGCACCTGGTCAAAATCCGCCTCGCCAGCCTGCTCACTATCGGTCTTGTAGATGATGTGGTAGCCGAACTGCGTCTCGATGATGCCGCTTACCTCGCCGACATTCATCGAAAAAACTGCCTGGTCGAATTCGGGCACCATCATGCCGCGGCTGAACCAGCCGAGGCTGCCGCCGTCCTTGCCGCTGGGGCACATCGAGTGCTCGGCCGCCTCATTCGAAAATGATTTGCCGGCCGCAACCCTCTCGCGGATGCCATCGATCTTCACGCGCGCCTCATCCTTGGAGACCTGCGTTTCGCCGTCCGGCGTGATCAGGATATGCTGTGCCAGAACACGCTCGCCCGTGGCATACTCATCCTTGTGCTCATCGAAATGCTGCTTGATCTCGGCTTCCGACGGCTCGGCCGCATCGGCCGAGACCTGCTCGACCAGCTTTTCGACCTTCAACCCGCGCTGCAACTGCACACGGAACGACGCCTCGTCACTCTTCTGCTCAGCCAACGCTTTTTTAAACGCCTCAAGTCCGCCGACTTGATCGACAATCTTCTGTATCTGCGCGTCTAAAGCATCTTCGCTGACCTGTATGTCCAGCCGGTTCGCCTCTTCCATCAGCAACTTGGCCCCGATCGCCTGTTCAATGGCTTTTTTAACCAGTTCCGGCAACTGGGTCCGAACCTGGTCTTGCGGCATACCGTGCTCGGCGTGGAAGCGGACCAGCCGCTCCAGCTCGAATTGCACAGCCTCTTGAGGAATCAATTGTCCGTTGACCTTAACTTTCTGCATCTTCACCTTTCTTTTTCAGCACCCGCAACACATACCAATTATTGCTTGTTACCAACTTTTGCCCACGAATCCCTCAATGTGACGGTCCGGTTGAAGACCGGTGCTCCGAGACGCGAATCCACCGTGTCCGCACAAAAATAGCCGACTCGCTCAAACTGGAAGATCTCGCCAGAGGCTGCCTCCGCCAAAGCCGGTTCGGCATAGGCGGTAACCTTTTTTAGCGATTCTTCGTTGAGAAACTCCATAAAATCTTTGGCCTCGTCCCCCATCGGATCAGGCACGGTGAACAACCGGTCGTAGAAGCGCACCTCCACCTCGACAGCGTGCTCCGCAGATACCCAGTGGATCGTGCCTTTGATCTTGCGCCCGTCCGAGGCATTGCCACCCTGCGAGTCAGGATCGTAAGTGCCGTGTATCTCCGTGACCGTGCCGTTAGCGTCTTTGACCACATGTGTGCATGTGAAAAGACAGGCCGCGCGCAGACGCACCTCCTGTCCCGGGGTAAGACGGAAAAACTTCTTGCCCGGGATCTCCATAAAATCATCCCGCTCCACGTACAGCTCGCGTCCGAACGACACCAACCGCTTGCCAGCTTCAGTATCTTCGGGGTTGTTCAGCACCGCCGCCTGCTCCACTTTGCCCTCTGGCCAATTGTCGATCACGAGTTTGACCGGCGCCATCACCGCCATGCGGCGCAAGGCCCGGCGGTTTAGGTCATCGCGCAGACAGTATTCAAGCAAGGCCACATCGGTCTGGCTCTCATATTTCGACACGCCGATACGCTCGCAAAAATTCCTGATAGCCTCGGGCGTGTACCCGCGTCGGCGCAGTCCGCAAACCGTGGGCATACGCGGATCGTCCCAACCGCTGACGCGCCCCTCCTCAACCAACTGCAGCAGTTTGCGCTTGCTCATGACCGTGTAAGTGAGGTTGAGGCGGGCGAACTCGCGTTGCTGCGGACGGATCTTGACGCCGTTACGCACCACCAGCAGCCCCATCTCATCCATGCGGTCGATCACCCAATCGTATAGCGGCCTGTGTACTTCAAACTCAAGCGTACACATCGAGTGCGTCACGCCCTCGAAGGCATCCTCGATCGGATGAGCAAAATCGTACATGGGATAGACGCACCACTTGTAGCCGGCATGGTAGTGCGGCACACGCATGATGCGGTACAGTACTGGATCGCGGAAATGGATGTTAGGCGAGGCCATGTCGATCTTCGCCCGCAGACAAAGCGTGCCGTCCGCGAACTCGCCGACCTTCATGCGCCGGAAAAGGTCAAGGCTCTCCTCGGCCGACCGGTTACGGAACGGACTCTCACGACCCGGCGAAGTCGGCACACCACGATAGTCTTTCCACTGCTCTTGCGTCAGTTCACAAACATAGGCATGGCCACCGGCGATCAAGCGCTCCGCTATCTCATACATTTGCTCAAAGAGATTCGCCGCGCTGTAAAAGCCGTCACCCCAATCAAAGCCCAGCCAGAGGATATCCCGCTTGATGCTCTCGGCATACTCATCCGACTCTTTGGACGGATTGGTATCGTCCATGCGCAGATTGCAGCGCCCTCCAAACTCCTGCGCCATGCCAAAATCGATGCAGATGGCCTTAGCGTGTCCGATGTGGATATAGCCGTTGGGCTCCGGCGGGAAACGCGTCACCACCATGCCGCCTGTCCGGCCGACCGCCACATCCTCCGCGATCCATTGTTTCAAAAAATGCCGTCCGGTATCAGAAACTTTATCGCCCTCTTCTGCACTCATCCAGCCCCACCTTTCAAAAAACCCAAAAACGGGCGCAAGCCCACTGCCTAAACTCTTAAATCAACGCAACACATAGCCAAATCACTAGCGCCAGACACGCACCTTAACGCGCTTGCGCCCCCACTGCCTGGCTGCCGCGTGCGAAGAAAACCAAAGATCCAGTTTTCTGCCCTTTATCATGCCGCCGCGATCCTCCACGCGCCCGTACCCGTAACCGGGCACATAGACGATGGTGCCGAAAGGCAAAACCGAGGTGTCAGCCGCTATCGTCCCGTGCTTGGCTTTGGAACCACTGGCGGTGATGCCGACCTCTTTAGGCTTGCCCTTGTTGGGCCCGCTGCTGTACACCGGCGGCCCCAGCCCCATCCACGAGCGTTCCCAACTGCAACAGATCCCGCAGTTGCAGTAGCCCGTGACCTCCATAGTCACCACGACACCCTGTTTTTCACGCGGCGGACGAATACGATCAGCCAGGCATCCTGACCACCATATAAGCAGCGGCAGGCACACGCCGACGCAAATGGCGGGCACTAGCCTCGCCAAAGCGCGTAAACGCTGCTTTTTGCTACTTAAGCGCATGGTTCTAAAATATTAGCACAACCAATGGCCTGCCGCAACGTCGCCGCGATTACCAACCACAGAATGGGTGCGATAAACTTGGAGGAAGATTTTGCCGGGGTGGCAAGGCCAGCAGCCTAGCAGATTTTGCCGGGATTCAGAATCTGGTTGGGGTCGAAAACCGCCTTGACGCCGCGCATCAGGCCGATCGACACAGCGCCCAGCGACTCTGCCAAAAACTCCTTTTTCGCAAAGCCGATGCCGTGCTCGCCGGAGACCTGTCCGCCAAGTTCGTCAGCTTTGGCGTAAAGCAGATCGAATGCCTCGGACAATTTTTTCAGGTAGGTCTCCTGATCCAGCCCGTCACGCAGCACATAGACGTGGAGATTGCCGTCGCCTGCATGACCAAACCCGCTCAGACGCACCCCGACGCGGCACTCGACCTCCTTCGTGTATTTCACGAACTCGGCCACCCGGTTGCGCGGCACCACCACATCGCACTCCTCCATCTCGGTAGTGGAAGCCTTGATCGCCTCCAGAAAGACCCCGCGCGCGCTCCAGATCGATACTTGACGCTCGTCCGTGTCGGAAATCAACACGTCCCGTGCGCCGGCCTGCAGACAAACCTCGGCCACCTTCTCGTAAATCGCCTCGACCTCCTCACGGCTATTGCCGTCGAAGGTCAAAAGCAAATAGGCATCCGAAGAGTGATCCGGAAACTTCTTGCCCAGATATTGCTCGGCGCACATGATCACCGGCTTCTCCATATACTCGATCGCGGTGGGAATATACTTGGATTTGATGATCACCGGCACCGTCTCGATGGCGGTCGCCAGATCGTCAAACGGCACCAGCAGGCTTATGACCTTTTTAGGCAACGGCAGCAGCTTCAATATAGCTTTTGTAATAAAGCCCAGTGTGCCTTCGGAACCGACGATCAGGTCTTTCAAGCTGTAACCGGAGCTGTTCTTGACCACCTTGCCGCCTACCTCTATAATTTCGCCGCTGGCGAGCGCTACCTCCAAACCGCGCACATAGTCACGCGTGACGCCGTATTTGACTGCCCGCATGCCGCCAGCGTTGGTGCTGATATTGCCGCCGATAGAAGCGCTCTTCTCGCCGGGATCCGGCGGATAGAACAAGTCGCGATCCTCCACGTACTTGGAGATTTCCATCAGGAGGACGCCGGGCTCAACCGTCAACGTGAGGTTCTCTTCATCCAGTTCCAGAATCCGGTTCATGCGTGCCGTGCTGAGCATTATGCCACCGTGCAAAGCGACTGCCGCGCCCACAAGCCCCGTGCCCTGACCGCGCGGCGTTACCGGGATGCTTCGGCTGTTGGCGTATTTCAATACCGCCGCAATCTGGCCGCCGCTGGCCGCCTCAACCAGCACGTCCGGAAAATGATGCAAAGCGCCCATCTCATCATGGCTGTAATCTTCATGGATATCAGCGCGGGTATAGACCTTGCCGTCTGGCGCAACGGTTTCACGCAGGAATTGAATATCCGCTTCCGTAACGATGTTGTACTCTAACTTATCTTTCATGACACGGCTTCCCCGGCTTTAATGCGCTTCAGGAGTGACGGCAATATTTCGCACACGTCGCCAACCAAGGCCGTATGCGTGACCTTGAATATCGGCGCCTCGGGGTCAATGTTTATCGCGATGATCCGATCCGAACCGCTCATTCCGGCCGTGAACTGCACAGACCCTGACACTCCGCAGGCTATCAGCAACTTCGGCTTTACGGTTCGCCCGCTCAAGCCTATCTGGCGGCGCGGTTCTAGCCAGCCGGCCTCGATGACCGGCCGCGTGCCGCCGACCATTCCGCCCAACCTTTCCGCCAGCTCTGCGAGCAACCCCATGTTCTCGGCACGCTGGAGGCCTTGTCCAGCCACGATCAGCACATCAGCGTCCTCGATATTTCTCACCGGCTCTTTGCGCGATGACGATAAGGTTTCAATCTTAGACGCCAGCGACGTGTCATCCAAACCGATACGGATAATCTCACCCTGAGGCGAAGCTAAACGCTCAGGCGCGAGGAAAATCTTGTAGCGCACCGTGGCAAACTGCGGCCGGTGATGCGGGGTACGGATGTGCGCCATGATGTTGCCGCCGAACGCAGGACGTATCTGATCAAGGTCGGTGTTCTTCTGGATGTCGAGAAACGTGCAGTCAGCGGTCAGTCCGGTTCTGAAGCGGGCCGCCACGCGCGGTGCCAATGAACGTCCGATCGCTGTGCCGCCTACCAACACCACTGACGGCTGACAACGTTTTATGAAATCCTCAAACATGGCGGCATACGGCTCGATCCGGAAATGCTCCAACCGCAGATGCTCATAAAGATAAAGTTTGTCCGCGCCATAATGCAAAACCTCGTTGGCCGCCGTATCAACCTCGGAGCCGGCCATGACCGCGATGACAGGATGACCGACCTTGCTCGCCAATGCTCTCGCTTTGCCCAGCAGTTCCAGCGACACCGGGTGTATCTCTCCATCGGTCTGGTCGATATAGACCGCAACACCTCTCCATTTGTCTTTGTCAACCGCGGCCTTCTGCTCTTCAACCAGATCAAACGCACCTTCCGGCCCGTTCTTTACACACAGCCGGCACATCTTGCAAGCCGCGTTTACCAACACCCTGCCGTCTTTGACCTCGATCGCGCCAAAGGGGCAGAGATCGGAAACAACGCTGATATCGGGTATTTTATCCTGATGTACAATTATCTCAGCCATGAGTAGTGCCCAACAAATCAACAACGCTAATAACAAACAAGTTGTTTGAGAATGATAAAACCGCAACAGGCGTATGCGGGTACTCACACCACAAACTTTTCTTCCAGTAGGCTAGCATACAGTCGCCGGGATAGTTCTTCAGAGGTGCCGTCCCATCTTTCATGCGCCACATGGTGCTCCGGCGGAAATATCCGTATTACCTGCGTCGGCGAACCGTTGAGCCCATAATGCTTGGGGTCTGAATCCGGCAGGTCGTCTAAAGTGATAATTCTGACTTTGCGGCCGCAGGTGGCCTTTTTCAAAATGTATGATGGCAATCTCGGCGTGTGGATGCCTTTGTTCACGGAAACCAGACACGGCAAAGGAATGCGGATGATCTCCTCGGTGGCCGGCAGATCGACTTTAGCGGTTAAGGCCACCGCCGAAAAATCCTGTATAGCTGTTACATTCGCGGCATGCGGAACACCCAGGAACTCCGCGATTTCAGACCCTACCTGCGCCGTGTCGCCATCCGTGGTCTGCTGACCGCACAGGATAAGCCCCGTGTCCCAGCCATACGCCAATATGGCTTGCGAGAGCGTGTGCGCTGTCGCCAACACGTCAGCACCCGCAAATCTGCGGTCTGAAACCAGCACAACATCATCAACGCCCATCATCAATGCCTCACGCAAGGATTGCTCGGCTTGCGGGGGTCCCATGGTTATGGCCACAACCTGCGCCGCAGGACAACTCTCCCTCAAATGCAGGGCGGTTTCCAAGGCGTAAAGATCGTATGGGTTGATCTTTGACTCTACCCCGTCCCGCTTGAGTACGCCGGTTTCCTCGTCAATATCGACCTGTGCGGTTCCGGGAACCTGTTTTATGCAGACAATTATTTTCATGTCAGCCATTCTCCACGATCACCGCTACGCCGTCCGGTATCACAGTGAACTCAGCTCCGCGCCTGCACATGGCTGTGGCCATGCCGATCGCCTCGTTCAAAGATCCGGCGTATTCTATATGCATTTTTTTCACGATCTTGGCATCGCACAAATCCGTGACCAGAATAACGCGGAATTTCGAAAGCACACGCGCCAATATCTGACACTCCCATTGGTCAGGCGCAGTCGCATTTTGCGGCACCTTGCGTATTTGCGCGAGTAGGCGTTCCGGACTTTCAGCCTCAGCCATCGTGCGGTAAAAACAATCCCCGCCGGTGCCGTCGCTGCAGCCTGCCACCATGATGATGACACCGCCCTCGCGGCAACAGGCCTCGGCCGCCGTCATGCCTTTAACAGCCTGGTAGATGTTCTGATCCAACGGAAAACCGCCATTGCCGGTGATCACGATATCCGCCTCGACACGCTTGACGGTCACATCGCGCGCCAACTGACGGCACCCTTCGGCATGAGCCGCTTCCGGTTCTCCGGCAAACGCCGCACGTATTGATTTGTCGGCATTCAAAATCACATTCAATATAAATGCCAAGCTGGCCTGACGCGCCGCAAAAAGCATATCCGTATGGATGGGGTTGTCTGCAAGACAACCGGCCCGTGCGTAAGGACTGTCGATAAACGCAGCGCAATGGTTTGCCAGCACTGTCTCGCGACCGGCGATGCCCGGCAAGACGCTTTTGCGTCCACCGGAAAAACCGGCAAAGAAATGCGGCTCGATAAACCCCTCGGCTACCAGCAGCTCGGCGTCCAGCGCCTCTTGGTTAAGCCACAAATCACCGCCGGAAGGCAACTGTCCCAGACAACGGAGACTGTTGTCATCTGTACAGTCGTGCATGATAAATGTTTCTTGGCGTATAAGCTCAGCGCCGAACTTGGCAAGCATCTCATCCTCGGACGCGGCACGGTGCGCGCCGGTCGCAACTATCACTTTTATGTCAACATCCGGGTTTTTACGGCGCAACCGCTTCAGCAACAAAGGCAGGGTGATATGGCTGGGAACCGGACGTGTGTGGTCACTGGTGATTACAGCCACACTGCGACGGTCAGCCGCCAGATCTTCCAGCCGCGGCGTGGCCAGCGGGGTATCCAATGCCTCGGACACAATCCGTTGCTGCTCAGACACACCCAGACTCTGCACGCCGCCGCCGTGTTCAGCAGGAGCCAGCACAGCCCGCAGCATACCTTCAGGGATATCAGCCTCCTGAAAAGTTTTGTGGTAAGGCAGCCTGATACGGGTCATGTGCGCACGTCTCCTTCAGTCAGATTCTCCAGCGTGGCAACCCCGTAGGTACACAGTATGTCGCCGGTGACATTGCACATGGTCTCGAACATGTCCAGGATCGGATTGATGCCCAGCGCCAGCGCCACGATGACCGCCGTCTGTGCCGGGCTCAGGCCTAGGGCGCCCAAAATAATGAACAGCAGCATCAGGCTGCTGCCCGGCACGCCGCCCGCGCCGACCGCCGCCAGAACCGTCGTAACCATCATCAGCGCCAGATCACCTATGCCCAGACGTATGCCGAACATGTTGGCCGCCAGAACCGCGAACATCGGCAGGTGTACGCAAACTCCGTCCATGTTGACTGTGGCTCCCAACGGCAGTGAGAAACTCGCCAGCTCCGGATTAATGCCCAAATTCTCTTCAGAAACCCTGATCGAGACCGGCAAGGTCGCTGCGCTGGAACGGGTCACGAAAGCCAGCAGCATCGCCTCGCGCACCGCTATAATCACCCTGTATGGATTCTTGCGCGCCACAATCGCGATCATAATCGGATAGGCGACGAACAGCAAAAGTATAATGCCCACGGATATGCCTAAAACCACAGAGACATACGGCCCGATGATGGCCGGACCATAGACAGAGAATATCCCCATTGAAAGAAAGAATACCCCTATCGGCGAATAGTTCATCACAAAATCTATGATCTTATTGACAGCTGCCATGCAGGCCTCGCAAAGATCGATCACCGCCTGAATGCGTGCCTGCCGGGCCACATCAACGGAAGCATCCAAAACGATCCTAAGACTTACACCAAAAAGGATGGCGAATGCTATCACCCCCATGAAATTGCCGTTGGCCAATGCCGCAAAAGGATTCTGGAACAGATCAGACAGCAGCTTCTCCAGCACCTCCACCAGAGCTTTAGGAGCTTCGGCGATAGTTTCACTCGATGTCTGCGAGCCAAACTGACGCACGAGATCCTGCCATCCCGCCAAAGAATCGCCCGCGCCGGGATTAACAACACATGCCATCGTTATGCCCAATATTGACGCTATGACCATTGAGGCGAAATACCAGGCGATTATCTTGCCGCCGACTCTGCCGAGTTTTTTCAATGGCAGCGAAGAGGCGCCGCAAACCAGCGAGAAAAAAATCGTCGGCACGACAATCATTTTAAGCATACCGACAAACACTGAGCCGAACGGCGAACAATACCGCATTACCGTCTGGACACCGTCTTGCATTTCAAACCGGACAGAAAGCCACCACATGAACCCGCCGCACGAAGCGCCGAGGATAAGTCCGGACATAACGCGCTTAATCAAAGAAACCCTCAAATATACTTTAATAAGATTCATATTTTTTGTTGTTCTCCACCACTATCGTCCGCTTTCCCGATCCTTCGTCCAGAGCTATCCTGACATGCAAAGCGTCATCTGGGATAAGATCGCGCGCCCTTTCCGGCCACTCGACAGCCACCACCGCGCCGTTCTCGATGTACTCACAAAACCCCATCGAAACCAGCTCTTCCGGGTCGTTGATCCGGTAAAGGTCCATATGCACCAACATGAAACGCGGCATCCGATATTCCACCGCCAAGGTGAAAGTCGGGCTAGTCATTGGACGGCGCACACCTAAAGCCCAGCCCAACCCCTGCACGAATGTGGTCTTACCGGCGCCGAGATCACCGTGCAAGGCCAAAACCATGCCGGGCGCAAGCAAATCCGCCACCTCCGCCGCCAGCCGCCAAGTCTCTGCGACAGCACCCACCGTGCGACTGATTACGACGGCAGCCGATGTCACTTTTTCAACCACGTTACGGCCTCGTCAATGAAACGGTCAATGTAATCATCCGTAAACGCTGAAGAGTGAGGCAGACGTATCAGGCCAGGCAACTTCGCCGCTAAAGGCGACCCTCTATCAAGCGGTTCCCGCGCAAACACATCCAAGCAAGCACCCCGCAACCGTTTTTCCTTCAGCGCCGCCGCCAGCGCCTTTTCGTCGACACAGTTGCCGCGGCCGACATTGTAGAAAACCGCATGTCGCGGTAAAAACGCCAGACGGCGAGCGTCAAACATGCCGTCCGTGCCGGTATCAGAAGGCAACACGGCAATCACATGGTCGGCTTGGCGCAACGCCCCGTCCATCCGTTCCTCAGACACCACCACGTCACCCTCGCTGAACCACCCCGGTGACCGCCGCGGCACGTTACGCCGCACACCGGTAACCCTGACACCGAATGTCTTCAAGACACGACCTATATGCTGCCCGATATGACCGAACCCGACGATCACCGCATGTGTGCCATTAAGCAGACGTATATTATACAACTCTTTGATTGGCCATAACTCACCCCGCATCTGGCATGCGTATGCATCAAAAAGTCCTCGGTTGAAGGCCAGCATGAGTCCAAGCACGGTTTCCGCCATGATCGGCCCGTGTTGCATGCCGCGCAGCACCTTCACGCGCGAGGGCAAAACGAGAGGAAAGAAATCGCGTCCTGCCGCAGGCGTGGCGATGCGACGCAGCTCAGGTGCGCGCTCAAACCACTCCTGCCGGAATGCCCACGTCAGCGCCACCTGCACGCGCGGCAGCGTCTTCTCGAAAGCCTGGCGCGTCTTGCACCACCGCACCTCCGCCGCCGGGAACTCCTTGCGCAATCGCTCGATATGCCGCTTTCGAGCGCAAAAACACGGAACCGTGCTCTCCTGAAAAACCGCGATGACATCTAACTTCATTAATTATCCCGCAAACAAACAGCCTGAAAATAACGCTGGCTGTTAATCTATCTCTCCGTCCAGCTCCAGCTTCTCAGTATCGATATCGCCCGTGAAAACGAATTTGACCGGCCCGGTCAACGTGAGCCCGGTACACTTTTGATGGCGCCAGTCACCGTCAATCACCAGTTCATAGCCGGAAGTCGTCTTAACTTTGGCCGGCAACGTGAATTTGGCCGTTTCCACCGCGACAACCGCGCAAGCCACCGCGCCGGTCCCGCAGGCGCCGGACTCGGCCTCGACACCCCGCTCGTAAGTCCGCATCGTCATGCGGTTGGGCGTGCGTAAAGTCACAAAATCAACATTGGCGCCGTCGGGCGCAAAGGCTGGATGCAACCGCAGTGCCCGACCGAGACCCTGCACGTCCACCGCACTGATATTCGGCACCTGAACCACAAAATGAGGTACCCCAGTATTGATGAAATCGCCACGGACAACCTCGTCGCCGACCTTTAACTCCAAGCCATAGTTTTTCTTGCTCGGTTCGGGCATCCACACGCAAACTCCAGTATCAATCAGTTGCGCATCCACCAGACCGCACATGGTCTCCATTGTCAGCGCGGTCCCACTGGCGCCGATGGCGTGCGCGAACGCCGCCGCGCAACGCGACCCGTTTCCACACATCTCGACCTCAGTTCCGTCCGGATTCAAAAAACGCATTCTGAAATCGGCCTTCTCGGCCTTCTGCACCAATATCACCCCCTCGCACCCAACACCGGTACGTCGACCGGCAATCGCGGCCATAAGAAAGTGGTCTTCCCATGGCACCAAACCTTCGCGATCATCAATCAGCACGAAATCGTTACCCGTGCCATGCATTTTTGTGAATTTGATTTTCATGGCTAAAACCTTATCGGATTCAAGGCATATCACGTCCGAAAATCCGCATCATCCTTGTCCTCAAGTCACCTTCCGTCTCCATCGGTATATCCGCTCCTCCGGAGATTTCCACCAGATCAGCGAGAATGTTTAAAGCCTCATTCAGCACAACATCATCCTCTGTTCCGTTTTCCCGCTGCCCCTCATCCTCGGCATCCTCTATCTTACGCATCTCGCTCTCGGCCTGGATGAGCGTACGGCGCGCATTGATTTCCAACGATATCTCTTTTTTCGCGTTGATATCCTTGACGTGCCGTACCAAAGCGCAGTAACGCTTATAGCGCTCGTTATCTGCCAGCCTCGAAGCCGATTTCTTTTTAAGAGCCGGCACAAATTTGGCCACATCCGACACCGGGATATAAAGAGCCTCCTCCACCTGCGTCCAGGGCAATGCGCCGGGCAGCTTGTCCTCGCCGATATCCAGCCCATCCAGTGTCGATGGGATGACAATGTCCGCCTCGATGCCTTTGCGCTGTGTCGAAGCGCCGTTGATGCGGTAGAAACTGGCTGTGGTCAATTTCAAGGAGCCATATTTCGTCGAACCCAGCGGAATCACGGTCTGCACCGTGCCCTTGCCGTGCGACTGCGAATCGCCGACCAGCACCGCCCTTCCGTAGTCATGCAGAGCGGCTGCCACAATCTCGGAAGCCGAAGCAGAAGCCCTGTTTACGAGCACCACCATCGGTTTCCTGAAAGCCATGGCCGGATCCATGTTCGGAACCGGCAGCACGACAATCTTGCGTGTCTCGCGCACCTGCACCACAGGCCCGCTACGCACGAAGAGCCCGACCAGACTGATGGCCTCACGCAAAGATCCGCCGCCGTTGTTGCGCAAATCCAGAACGAGACCGGAAACATTCTCGTTGTTGAAAGACGCCAGCAATTTGGCAACGTCTACCGTCGCGCTGCGGAAACCCTCCTGCGACGGGCGCTTGTCCATGGTGCCATAAAAGGTCGGCAACCTGACCAGCCCGATCTTGCGCGTAACTCCGTCAGGCATACTGACGCGCATGACTCTGCCGGTGGCGGCCTGCTCTTCCAGCTTGACTTCGTCACGGATCAAATCCACCATTTTGGTTGTCGTACCGCTAGGGTCAGAAGCCGGTATGACGTTTAGCACAACCTTGGTACCTTTCTCGCCCCGAATCTTGCGCACGGCTTTGTTCAGCGGCAGATGCACGATATCATCAATCGGCCCATCATTCTGACCCACACCGATGATCTTGTCGCCCTTGACCAACCGTATCAGACGCTTGTCACTGTCTGCCGGACCGCCGGGTATGACCTCAACGATCAAAGCCATGCCGTCTTCCGAACGCAACTGCGCCCCGATGCCAAAGAGCGACAGGTTCATGTCGATATCGAAATCTTCTTTGCGCATAGGCGACATATAGTCGGAATGCGGATCATAAGCGGTCGCGACCGCGCTCAGATAACGCTGCAGTATGGCCTCCTCGTCCATGTCCTGGATCACTATCATCAGTTGCTTATAACGCTTGGTAATGTTTTCCTCTGGCGTCAATACCGGTTTTTCAGGAACTTCTTGCTCATCTTTTCCTTCCGTCGCTTCCGCCGCGTCCGCCTTGTTGGTGGCCGTAGCCATATCTAGTTCCCGCCCGATCACCTGCACCAGATACTCGTTCTTTGCCCGCTTGCGCCACAGTTCATTCTGCTCATCCCGGTCCATCGGCCACGGAGCCTTTTTGCGTTTCCATATGTAACTTTCATCCTTATCCAAAGAAAACCCGTGTTCCAGCAAGTTGGTCACGAAATGATAGCGCTCTTCTATACGTTCCCGGAAAACGCGATAAACTTCATACGGGAAAGAAACATCACCCGCCTGGACCGCATCGTCGATCTTCAAACGCATACCTTCAAAAGCTTCGATGTCGCTCTGCAAAAAATAGCTATGGTCAAAATCTAAAGAGTTCAGCAGATTGGTCCATGCTTTCTGCGAAATGTCGTCGTTTAAGTCAACCTGCAGCAAGTGCTTGTCCGGCAACAAGCGCGAAATCTTTTTCGCGATCTCGCCATAGTACGGTTGCGGTAAAGGCTGCGCTCCCGTCACAAAAAACGCACATAAGACCGTTATACCGACGGAGAGCCATAACCCTCTTTTACACTCGCATCCGCTTCGCTTAATCATAAGTCTTTATGCTCCATGACCAACACAACCCTTTCCTTGCCTTCTGGCGCCAGGTGTCCAGCATGTTCCATAATTACAGACCGCAGACGCGAGGCGTTGCAAACCACCGTGTCCGTTTGCTTGGACAACCCTGGCACAAAAGTGTCACTCGCAAAACATACCACAGGCAAAAGACCCAGCGTGGCATCCCCCATCCTGTCAGTCAGGAAAGCCCCCAGCGACAACGCGGCGGCACGCACCTGCGACAGCGGCGAGCGGTCCGGCCGCTTCCGATCCACAAGCACCCCCCCATCCTTCAGTTCCACGCGACCAGCCCAGCACTTGGTCTCGATGACGAAAACACCGTTATCCCCTACCACCACATGATCTATGCCACGCCCGGCACAGTCGAAATCATGAAATACATGATAGCCGCCGGGCAGTTCCGCCAGCAGCGCCGCAACGGCTTCCTCACCCCGCGCACCCTTGAAAAAAGCGTCTATGCCTTGCATGCCGTCGCGCACGGCCCACACCAGAAAAGCTGCCGCCAAGACAAAGCCCGCACCGGCCAATCCCAAAGATATCCGGGGCATGACCGCACCACAGAAAATCCCGCAAGCGAAAAGCGTGGCTAACAATGGCCAGATGGCCCGCATCACGCCACGAGCGCGTGCCGTCTCTCCCGGCACACCGTGGATTATGGCTTTATT
>CAZKZI010000026.1:0-12850 GCA_964557205.1 uncultured Lentisphaeraceae bacterium | reverse complement strand
AGGATATCCCGCGCCATTTTGTCCGGCGTCAACCCGGCATCCTCAAACAACTGGGCTGTGGTCCCCTGCCCGATGAAGATGTCCGGCCAACCGTACGACATAACCGGACACATACTCCCGCACACGGCCAGCGCCTCTCTGACGGCCGAACCAAACCCGCCTGTCACCGCGCCGTTCTCGGCTGTCACGATCATCGCGGCCTCCCGGGCTTGGGCGTAAAGCTCTTCGACATCCAAAGGCTTGACGAAACGCGCGTTGACGACTCCGGCCCCGACGCCAGCCGCCTTGAGTCTCTCGGCGGCCGCGAGCGCCAGCGGCAGCATGTCTCCCAGTGCCCAGAACCAGACCGGCCCGGCTCCCCCGAAACAAGGTGGCGGAACCGATATGACCTCCGACTCACCCACATTCAAGGGTTCCCCGTCCACCGGGAAGTCAACCGCAGGACCGGGGTCGCGCGGATAGCGTATGGCCGACGGCCCGTCATGCAGCAAAGCTGTTTTAATCATGGAAACCAGCTCTGCGGCATCTTTGGGCTGCATGATGACCAAGTTGGGCAGACACCGCAACATAGGTATGTCATAGATCCCGTGATGCGTGGGACCGTCGCTGCCAACCACTCCCGCACGGTCTATACAAAACATCACCGGCAGATTCTGCAGGCAGACGTCATGCATGACCGAATCCACCGCGCGCTGCAGAAAAGTGGAGTAGACCGCAAAAACCGGACGGAACCCGGAAGCCGCCAAGCCCGCAGCAAAAACCACCGCGTGCGACTCACAGATCCCCACATCAAAAAAACGCTCGGCGTACTTGGCCGCGAAAGGCTCCAGCCCGGTCCCCCCGCGCATAGCCGCGGTGATCGCCACAATCGAAGTGTCTTTGCCTGCCAACGACGTCAAAGCCTCGCCAAAAGCCTTGGAGTAACCGTGCTTGGCCGCAGGCAGGCTTTTGGCGTCCAGATCAAAAGCTCCGACACCGTGCCACTGATCGGGATTGCGTTCGGCCGGTCTGAACCCGCGGCCTTTCTGCGTCGCGACATGGATCAGCACCGAGTTCTTGTAATCCCGGGCCGAACAAAGGGCGTTTTCCAACGCATTGAAATCGTGCCCGTCAATCGGCCCCACATAGCGTAGCCCAAACTCTTCAAAAAAAGCGTTCTGCAGCCATAAACTCTTGATGGCCTGTTCGACGCGGTGGTAGAAACTACGCAGAAAGGTCATGTGCATGCGGTGTCCGGCCGCCTCGGCCGCCGACTTGATCCGGTTGTAACGCACATCGGTCAACATGCGGCCCAGCCGCCTCGACAACGCCCCCACATTCTCGGAGATAGACATCTCGTTGTCGTTGAGAACCACAATCAGTTTGCTGTGCACGTCAGTCAGACTGTTCAGTGCCTCCAGCGTGATGCCGTTGGTCATGGAGCCGTCCCCGATCACCGCCACGACTTGACCGTCGCTATCCATGCGGTCACGGGCCACCGCCATGCCGATCGCAGCCGAAAGCGCCGTGCCGGCATGTCCTCCCACAAAAACGTCAAATGGACTCTCATCCGGGTTCGGGAAGCCGGAAAGCCCCCCGCGTTGCCGCAAAGTGCCGAAACGCTCCCTTCGCCCGGTCAGCAGTTTCCATGAATAGGTTTGATGCCCGACATCCCAGATGATCTTGTCCCGCGGCGGACAAAAAACCCGCAACAGGGCGATGGTCAGCTCCACCGTGCCCAGATTGGACGCTAAATGACCCCCCGTTTCGCTCACTGTACCGAGAATCACATCTCGCAGCTCTTCCGCCAGTTCCGGCAACCGCGCGGTGTCAATCGCCTGAACATCCTCAGGTACGTTAATTTTATCCAAAATGCCGCCCATCCGCAAATCCTCGCTATTCTTCAGTCCCTAAAACTTTACGCCGCACCATTACCTGCAGCGTGGTGCTGTTCTGCCCGAAACAAGGAACCTCCTGAACAAAATCGTAATTTTTGCCGAGCAAGCTTAAAAACAACTGACGATCTTCAAAGGCGACCTCGTCCATTATCGGTGAACTTACAGAAAAACCATAACCGCTGTAAGCCGCCACAGCCGACGGGGCGGATGTCAAAAGCGCGGTCATGCGACTCTTGTTCATGACATGGCATTTGCGCGCCTCTTCATCGTTGAGCGCCGGAAAGTATGAAAAAGGCCCCATTTCAAGACCTGACGGCACCGACATCCCTGCCTCTACCGCGAGATATGTGTCTTGCGTCAGAAGCATGCTTTCTTCGCCGGACAATGCCCGCAAATCCCGGGCAGTGCTGCGCAACAGCGCCAGATCCGGCACTTTACGCCGTACCGCCCAGAAACGGTCCCGCCTGACAACGAACCAATCCTGCAGCAAAGGCGAAGCGAAGCTGGTCGCCAAGGAGAACAATACCACAAGCAGGCAGACCTGACCGCGCCTGACACCTGAAGCAACACCGTTTACAGTCCATCCAGACAAAGCCGCGGCCAAAAGCCCCATCAGCGGAACATGATAATCATCATACGGATACGGACTGCACATCTGCACCAGAAATACTGCGACAAAAGCCGCCATCCATAACCCGGGCCATAAGCCGCCACGATATTCGATCCCTTCCGCTTCCATCAGCGTGGTCTTTCGGTGTGCTTTCCATCCCGGCCAAAAACGGAAAACCACATAAACCGCTAAAAGCATGAAAACCGGCATGTACGCGCGCAGCGTTCGCGACAGCGATCCGGCGATCAACATTAGATCGTGGCCGCTACGCGCAGCGTGAAAGGTCTGGCTAAAGATGAACTGATCGCTCGAAAACAACAGCGATGGCCCGTAGACCAGCGCTAGCCCCACAAACCCGCCCAGCGCGAACCAGAAGAATGCCGCGCCTGTCTTGCGCCAAGTGAAGGCCAGGCCCAACACCGTCACCGGCAGCAGTACCCCCATAGACAGCCGGGTTCCGGCCGCCAATGCCACCAGCAGACCGGCCGGGAAAGCCCACATGCAAGACATGTGCGAGCGTGTGCGTTTGTGCCGCGACAGGCACAGGGTCAGCAGCCAGTAACCGCCCAGCAAAAGGCATGAAGCCAAAGCGTACGTTTTTGGTATCGACGTGAAATAGACGTGATAAAGGTTGCAGGCTGTCAAAGCGAAGGCCATGACGGAGGCTTCCGGCGCTCGCTGCGACGGAACCGCCCGCCGCGCCAGCCCTGCAGCAAAGCAACACCCCGCCAACCCCAAAACCGCCGTCAAAACACGTCCGCCCAAAACGCCGCCAACAGACCAGACCCTATAAAGAAGCCCGTATACGTAAGGCATAACCGGCCCTTGCGTAAAAAAGAAATCCCGGTAAGGCAGCTTGCCTGCCGCCACCATCCGCGCCGCGTAAAGATACCAGCCCTCGTCTTGGTTCAGATTACCGAACCAGACGGCGAAACCATACATGGCAATAGCAGCACCCACGGCCATAGCCGCCGACACCGCAACCAAAATTCTATATTCCCGCTGCTTTAACATCCCGGCTTCCTGAACTTTACCCATCCGTAATTACGCCTCATCACCTATTGCGCAGGATTGCGCGCAACTGCGCTGTATCTATCTGATATCCTTGCCCGCACATCTGGCAGAATATCTGCGCCGCACGATCTTCAAGAATCATCGCCTCCAGATCACCCGTTGGCATAGACGCCAGCATCCCGGCAACCCGTTCGGCGGAACAGCGGCAAGCGAACTGCAACGGGAAAGGCTTTTCAAACACACAGTCCTCAACTCCCATGGTCTCGCAAACCGTCCGCAATGAGGCCGCGGCTTCAAGGCACTCCAGCAACGTGCCATCTTCGATATACCGCGAAAGTCTGGCTAACACAGCATCGTCGCCGTCCGGCAACTGCTCGATCATGAGACCGCGCGCTCCGTCAAGAAAACCGCCGTACGCCAGAACCGCTATCTGAACCAGCACCGGTCTCTGCAACGACTGCCGGAAATACAGCTCGATGCCGTTCATCACCGACGCAGGCGAGATGCTTGTGGCGGCGCTCGAAATTATGCGCCCCGGCACTGACCGTATAATCTGAATCTCGGCCTCATCGCCCAGCGCAGCGGAGACATCCAGCTCATCGCAAGCGTCCAGATCGTTCATCACCTTGACATTCGTGTAACCGCGCAGGCTGCCCTCGGCACTCGCTTCTACCAGCAGTCCGCCAACCGGCCCGGAAACCTGCATGCGAAAGGTCACGGTCTCAGCCTCCCCGGTCAGATCCGCCCCCAGCAAAGCCACGCCTGCCAACGCCTCAGCCTGAATCATCCCCGCCGTGGGGCCACAAAGATGACTGCGCTCCAATTCTCGCGCCGAGTCCGTTACCTCGACCTGCACGAAACGTATTTTGCAGGCAGGTGAAACTGCCGTCACCCGACTGTCTGCTGTCTTGGCCATGATCATATCAAAAACCTGAATTGCACTTTAAATTGAATCAGTTACGATTTGGGGTTTGTGATTTAGGCGGAGTCCTGGATTCTGAATCCTCGGCAACCTGCCCGACTTTGTCGGCAAACACTTGGCGCAAAACTTCGATCCGGCGCAATTGACGGTCAAGTGCCCACAGCACAAAATGCCAAGTCTTGCTGAAGTTGTAGCTCCTGTGCAACTGAGGGTCAAAGGCATCAAACTGCTCACGGCGCACCGAATAGTTCCAGTGCATCTCACGGGTCTTCATCTCAAACCCGTCGAAAAAGCGTTCGGTAAGCTCCTCCAGTCCGACCGCCTCGCTGTGTTTCTGCCAATATCGTTTGAGAACCCGCGCGTAAGCCTGCAGATAGAAATCGAAGATCGCGTTGAGGTTTTCCTCTGTATACAAAGTGTCCGGCCAACCGAAACTGCCGCGGATAGAGCACAACATTACCCGCATAGGCATCTCGCGCTTGCTTTTGATGTCATATCCAAACTCAAATATCTCCTTGCCCTCGCCGAACCGGCAGCGGGCAGGATCCGGCAGGTATTTCTTGAGCGCCAGATTCTGCGCGGCGGCATTGCCTAGCAGTGCCCCTAACGCGAGCACAACCTCCGGGTCTTCGCCAGCCTCACTGCCGCCGAACTCGCCAGCACGCTGAAACATCCGCGGCGGTATCTCGTCCAACGGCTCACCGGGACAGCGGTTACGGATGAAATAATTCATCTCGCGTCCGGCTTTTATGTCCAAATGCATCAGCAGACGGTATTCGCCGAAACCAACTCCCAAAGCTTTGAAAGCGTGTACGCGCGCCAGCATATAACTGCCGTATCCCGCCTTTTTAAGAGCCAGCCTTTTCTCGATCAGACTGCTGCACAAAGGACTCCGATTGGTTTTGAAAACGATCTCGCGTGTCACTCCCTCACCAACCAATAGCTTATTCGTTGCATCACTGGCCGAACGCACCTCGTAAATGTTGGCGTACTCGATAGTCTCATCGCGGCTCATCATCTGTTCCACGTTAGCCAGCAGGACACGTGTGCGCGGGTCGGCGCCAGGATGGAAATCGGTGCGCCCGTCGCGGAGGGTCGCGCCCGGCAAAGCCGTGCGTCTGTCATCGAAAGCAGGCGTGACGGAATCGCCGGACCCGTAGTAGATTTCGCCCGTCAGATGCATGTACATGGTTTCAACGAAATCGCCGCTCTCTTCATCGCCGAGCTCGATACGCTCCAAAGCCGCCTTGAAAAGTTGCCTGATGGCACAAATCCGATCCGTTATCTCTTCCCGCGAGATCCGTTTCAAGGCAATACCCTCCATCACCTTTTCCAACTCCGGCACGATCCTTTCAAAGGCCTCGCCACGACGCAGGCCGAACAGTTCGATCTCGTTGTGTCCATGGAATTTTGGCGAACGTATACACGAACGCACATCCCGCTCGAAAATCGAAACCAGCTCACGCAGGCAATCGACAAACTGGTCGTAATCTTCAACCGCCAGCTTACATAGGACGCCGAACTCATTGTAGGTAAGGAAATGCACGCCCTTGGCACTGTGGTAATAACGCAGGCATGTGTTGATGCGGGTGCGGCTAGCGTTCAATGCAGCTTCCATCTCCCGGCGCGTCCAAGCCAAAGGCTTGATCCGCCACTCCTGTCCGAGCCGCCGGTAGTAGCTCAGGGATGAATCCGTGCGCTCGGCCATGATAACCTCGTTCAGCTTAAGCCCGATGCGCTGCAACCACTCATCCGCGTTCGTGACCAGTTCGGTCGGCACCTCGCGCTGCGACATCTCGATGATGCCGTTGACGACATTGGCGCAGACCACCTTGCCGCACATCACCCTGCTGCGCTGCGCAGCCGGCACACGAGCGATATGCCATAACTGGCCCGACAGCAACGGTATAGCCGCGACTGTGTGGTTGCCGGTCGTGAGCGTCATGACATAACCGGCAGCACCCTTGACCAAGTCTTCTTTGCGCACGATCAGCACCGGAAGATGCGAGTCAAGCTGCTTCCAGACATCCTTCTCAAACACAAATGTGTCCGCCTCCCAGTCAAACCCCAGAAAGACACGCTCAGACCCGAAAGTCTTTATGGTCACATACTCCGCTTTGCGCCGGGCGATCTTCCTGACGCGCGCGATAAACTGTTGCATGGTTTTTATCATGTGGCCAATCCGTAAACTCCGCCGCGTTCCCGGGCTCACCGGCCATAACGCTTTTGCTCACGGGCGATCAGCTCTTCCGCCAAACCGCCCACAACGTCATAGCCACCCTGGTCCGCTGCCTCCAATAAGTTCTCCAACGCGGGCATGATGAAACGCATGAACTCTGTTTGTCCGACCGAGGCTAACCTTCCGAAAGCGCCCAGCACTTGAACCAGTCGCTGCACCGCGCCTTCATGGAAAAAATCGGTTGCGCACACCCCAGACAGGCAGCCATCATATTCCTCAACCAGCCGCTCCCTTAATTGACTAGTAATTTTAACATAAGGGTCATACAAAAGAGAAGCCAGATCATAGGCCGCAGCCCCCATGCGCATACCTTGAAAATCAATGAAAAAAAGTCGGCGGCCTCTGAACAGGATGTTGCTGGACTGGAAATCACGGTGTGCCAACACCTGGCCGACCCGGCCCAGCCGCTCCGCAGCCTTGCGCAGTTCACGCTTGACCGCCGCCGTCATGCAAGTGTAACCGAAACGCCGTTTCAGCAGATACTCCTCAAAAAGCCCGTGTTCCCAAGCGTACAACGAGGCGTCAAACGGCGGCTCCAGCTCAATGCCTGACTCCGTCGCCCGCCGGGTGCCTTCGCTGTGCATGCGCGCCAAGGCTTTGACCACCGGCACATACCACTGCAACGCCTTTGCCGAACACGACCGCATCCTGCCTGCCAACGAGTCGTCGCCGCAATCTTCCAGCACCAGGCAGCCGCGCTCCGGTAGCTCCGCCAATACCGCCGGCACAGGCACACCAGCCGCCGCCAGAAAACGCGCATGCCCTCCATAAAGTCGGTTCTCATGCCTCAGCTCGGAATAAGTGATGACAATCGCTGAACGCTCGCCGTCGTAAACACGCCAGAATGTGCGGTCAGAACCGCGGGTCCCTAACGCGACCGCCGCCGTCTCCTGCGGTCTCCAGCCCATGGCTGCCACTGCTTCAGCAATCAGCGGATCGCCACTCTCTGAAGCGGACACGCAAACCACCCCGCGCAATTTTCCGCCCAAAGTGCCGCCCGCCGCCACGCACCCCTTCAGCAAGCTCCCAGGTAATACGCGCGTTCCGTCCAGAACCACACTCTCTTCGATCACCGCGTCCGCCGCAACCTCCGCACCCGCCGCCACAAACGCGAACTTTCCGGCTTTATTTTGCCTGCCCGCATCCTGGCTCGAACCTGAACCGGGAATGAAAAGAGCTTTGGCAGATGTCTCCTTATGAATCCTTAAATACGCAGCCGGGGTGCCTGCGTCATCCCAGTAACTGCCAGGCTGCGTAACGCCGTTTACGAAAACTCCCTGCTCCATAGCCCGCTCATACGCCTCGATGATCGAGCTAACCTTGTTTTCCGGCAAAAAGTCGAAAACTCTTGGCGAAACCACCTGCACCCCGCAAAAGGTGAAAGTGCCCGGCACACCCGGCGTAGGACTGCGAAAACAAGTGATGCGCCCCCGACGGTCGGCCTCTACCGTGCGCGGCCCCTTCTTCGGCTCCAGCCAAGCCGCGGCCAACCCTCCACCCGTCTTGAAAGCCGACAGCAACGGCGCCAGATTCAGCGCCACCGCAATGTCGGAATTAACCACCCAGAACGGCCCGTCCGCCAGAAAATTTCGCAATGGACGCAACGCACCGCCGGTTCCCAAAATCTCTGCCTCTTGCGAAAACCGCACACGCAGACAAGATTCGCGGCCAGCCAGATAACGCCGGATCATATCAGGTTTCCAGTGCAGGTTGACAGCCACCTCCCTGACGCCCCATGCCTCCAGCATCTCTAAAACCCGCCCGAGTAGCGGCACACCCCACAACGGCAACAACGGCTTTGGACACGACAAGGTCAGCGGCCGCAGACGTACCCCAAGACCGGCAGCCAATACCAACGCTTTCTCAGGAGCGCCGGTCATGATGCCGCCCCGTCCCGGACACGGTCTATATCGACTGCGGCAGCCCTTAGGCCAGGCACCGCCCCGACCTTCTCGACACGCACCCTGACCTCCTTAACCCGCAGGTCGGACAAACAGACTTGCGCCGCCAGCTCAGCCACACGCTCGATCATCCGGCACCGCGCCGCCCGCACCTTACAACGGATCGCCTCGGTCAAGGCCGCATAATCCACCGTGTCGCACAATGCGTCGCTCTCGCCCGCAACCGACAAATCGCAGGTCAGAACCATATCCAGAGTGATCCGCTGCTCACGTCTACGCTCTTCAGGCAGGTCGCCGATGATGCACTCAACCTCCAAACCGTTCAGCTCCAGACGGTCTCTGTCGCCATTTTTTTTAATCATGTCAAAACCTGTTTAAAAAGGCCGCCCCGAAAACCGCGACTGCCGCTGCATCTTGACCTTGGGCTGCTCCAGGTGCAACGCATACCATTCGTCGCCGAATCCGGCATTGGAGAAGTGCCCCACCCGGTTGTTTGCCAAATGCTCGCGGTTTTTCTTAAGCGTGTCGTTCTCTGCCTTTTCACAGGCCTCGATCAGCACCTTGTGCGCGCCGTCAATGTCACCCCGCTGCACTAGAATCCATGAGTACAGTCCGTACAACAAAGCCCCTTGCCCGTAGCGCAAACGGGCGGTGTGCTTCTTGAACAGCTTTTCGATGCCCTCCTCGCCCTTCATGTGCATGCGGGCGATTTTGATCGCCGCCATCATCGGGTCCAGCATCAGGGCGCGTAGCATTAGCTTGTCCACCATCTTGAAGTCTCGCTGCATCCAGTACAACTGCAACCGCAGAGTCGCCACCTGCCGCCCCATCAACGGCGCCCAGCGGTTGTAGCGCTCCATCCCTTTGGTCGCAGCCAGCGCTTTCTCAACGAACACCCGTTGCTCGCGCTCCATCTCCATCTGCGCCTGTTTTATGCTGCCGGGCGGACGCATCTGCCACTGGCTGACCTTATGCCGCAACCGTTTCTGACCGTCTTCCAAAATCTTCTGCACACAGCCCATGGCGCCCTTGACCCTTTTCTGGATCAGGTACCCCGAAATACCTTGCCCGGCCAGGAGCGCCAGCACGCCCCACATCACCGACCAACCCCAAGCCGCCGTGTCCGTGCTTCCCAGACCGACCGTCAGCAATATTCCGAAAATAACGTTAAGCAACACCGTCAACATCAGTCTCTTCTCCTCCAGCGGGATAACTCCCGCTATCTAACTGTTTTTAACCGGGAACCCCGACATAAAGCCGTGGTGGCACACAACTCCCGAACCCTGAACTCCGAACCCTGAACCCCTTTTTAGAGCTTTCCTTCGCACAACCGCAGCGCTACCCGGCGCAGGCGTGCGCAGACCCGCTCGCGTCCCAGCAACATCAGCAGCTCGAACAACCCCGGCCCCTCGGTCAACCCCGACATCGCCACCCGCACCGGATGCACCAACGCCCCCAGCCCCGCACCGCGCGCCTCGGCCATGGCGGCCAGCGTCGCACGCGTGGCATTCAGACTGAACTCCGGCAACGCCTCATAGACTGCGGCCACCTCCTCCAGCATCTCCGGCACACCCTCAGCCTTTAGACGTTTCTCCACACCCTTGGGATCAAATTCGTACTCCTCGGTGAAAAAATAAGCGCATGATCCCGGAATCTCCTGGTAAAACTTGGTGCGCACCTGCATCTGTTCAATGATGCCCGGAAGATCCGCGCCTTCAGTCGAGAGGCCGGCCGCTTGCAAACGCCGCACAAACTCCGCCTCAAATACTTCAAACGGCTGGTGGCGGATATACTCGCCGTTCATCCAAACCAGCTTTTTAGTGTCGAAACGAGCCGCGCTTGATTTGCATCGCTCTAATGTGAATAGCTCTACCATCTCCGCGCGCGTCAAGACCTCGCGGTCGTCGCCCGGCGCCCATCCCAGCAACAGCAGGAAGTTGAAGAGCGCCTCCGGCAAATAGCCATGATCACGGAACTCGCCGACAAAAGCCGCGCCATCACGTTTGGAATAAGGCTTGCCCTGATTGTTCACAATCATCGGCAGGTGCGCGTATTGCGGCACCGGCGCGCCTATGGCTCTGAACAGCTCTATGTGCTTGAAGGTGTTCTCGACGTGGTCGTCGCCCCTGATCACATGCGTGATCCCCATGTCGGCATCATCCACCACGTTCGCCAGATGGAATACCGGTGTGTTGTTCGAACGCACGATCACAAAATCTTGCGTGTCCTCGGCCTTCTTGCGCATGCGGCCTTTCACCAAATCCTCAAACTCCAGCCGCCCCTCCTTGGGCATGCGGAAAATAACGCACTCGTCGCCGCCGCCTTTGGCCTCACGGTAAGCCAGCCCCTTGATCAGCAGATCTTCCGCCACCGCGAGATGACGCTCTGTCTGCCGGCTCTGATACGTCTCCGGCTCGTCATAATCCAAACCCAGCCACTGCATGCACTCCAGCAGCGTCTGTATCGCCTCCGGCGTTGAACGTTCGCGGTCGGTATCTTCCACGCGCAAGAGGAACTTGCCGCCCTCATGCCGCGCGAACAGCCAGTTGAAAATCGCCGCACGGATATTGCCGATATGCACATTCCCGGTCGGGCTCGGCGCGAAACGCACTCTAACAGACATCACACACTCCTTAGAAACATAGGAAAAAGGCATATAGTTTACCCTCCCCGCCCCCAATTAACAATCTTCAAGATCAGTTAACGGGGTCGTAGTGTATACACGACCCCCTTGCACCCGCCTCGCTTGAACAACCAAACGATGTTTGTTAACCTTTAACCAACTTAGAACACTGCTTTTACAGCCGGCCTAACAAAAGCCACTTGGGGTGTTCTTAGAACGGGGCAACAAAAAAGGACGCGGCATGCAAGGAACAGAGAATAAGATTTTCGGATTAGTCGTTTTAGCGATCTTCCCCCTTTTGGCGGCACCCGCTCAGAAACACGATCTGTCGTATTACCGGTGTGCTTTTTTTAAAAGTTATCAGGTTGGCGACGTGTCCATGTGGCCCGCACTGATCGCCGAAATGGAGCAGGCCAAGCCGGTGGATTTGGTCTGGCAGACGGAGATCGTGAAAGCCTTGTACGGATTGGTCGGTTACCAGCTTGGAACACGCGACAAAAAGCGGGCAAAGGTTTACATGGTCAAAGCCGATCTTTACTTGGACACGTTGTTGGCCGAGCATCCCAATCATGCTCAGCTTCACAGTCTGGCGGGCGCCTTTTACGGGTATAAAATTTCCCTTTCGTTTTATAAGGCTCCCTTTCTAGGGCCCAAAAGCCTTTCTCATATCGAGCAAGCGATCCGACTCGATCCGACGGAACCGATGGGTTATATAGAAAAAGGCAATTCGCTGATGTATCGTCCTGCTATGCTGGGTGGCGATAAAAATCAAGCATTAACGTTGTATCGCAAGGCTCTGAAACTGATGGTTTCCCGAAAGGATCGGGAAAAGGACTGGCAACAGTTGCTGTTACGCGCTTTTATCCTGAAAGGGCTGTACGAAACAAATCAGAGTGATGAGGCCAAAGCGTTTCGAACCGACATGCAGAAAGAGTACGGGACGATGGCATGGGTAGAAAAATTTGTGGGTGTAAAGTTTTTCGACTGAGAAAAAGCTTTTCGCGTTACCCCCGGATCGTATGCGCAACGGCCTGTCCCAAATGGCGCTGTTGAGCGCGTTCAACCGCGCTTTGTATCGGTTTTTTTCATGCGACTGTAGGCTACAGCCGCGACCGTCCCCAAGGACAGCATTTTCTTGATGCCGGAAAATCGGCTGAATCGGGGGTTGACTATTTTTACCCCCCCCCGCATAATAAATTCCAAACCCGATAGCTTGCGGAACGTTTAGTGGTTACGCCAAGGTGGCGTGCGGTTTATTCCTGTTCAGGCTATGGGATGCTAGTGACTCGAGAACAGTATGAGCGAACAGAAATCATTGGGCATAACTATTGTCGGAGGGGGCATGATCGTGGCCGATCTGATTCTGCCGTCGGTCTATCAGTTGCAGCGAACAGGCGTGGTGGGAACCATCCATATTTGCGACAGGAGCACGGCTCCGCTTCAGGCGCTCAAGGATAATGCCGCGCTTGCGAAGGCATTCCCTAACCAGGACTTTGTGGCGCACCCGTCGCTGTCTGAGCCCGCCAGTCAGGTGTTCCCCGATCAGTTCGCGAAGGTGCTGGCTGCTTCCCGCCCGCGCCAGGCGGTGATTGTGGCTGTACCGGACCCGTTGCATTATCAGATGGTCAAAGCGGCGCTGCTGGCCGATCAGCATGTGCTGTGCG
>CAZKZI010000025.1:7340-28532 GCA_964557205.1 uncultured Lentisphaeraceae bacterium | reverse complement strand
AGGGGCCCGCGTTGCCGCGGACCCCTGACTTGTGAGTAAGAACAGCGTTAAAACCGCTTACTTAACCTTGGCTTTGATGAACTGACCGGCGGTGACATCCACCTCGATAGTGGCGGTCGCGCTCTCGTCAGTGATCTCAAAGTCTTCCGAGGCGACCTCGGTGAAGGCCTCGGTGAGATCGTCGGTGGCCAACACCACTAGCGTGCCGTTGATGGTGGCGAAGGCGACCTCTTCCTCGCTCTCGCCGCAGTCAGCCGTGACCGTGATGGTCGCAATTCCGTCCGCGACAACGATCGAGCTGATCGAGATCGTAGCGTCCGTGCCCGGCGCGACGTCCAGCAGGAAGTCGTCCAGATAGGCCTCAGCGTTGTTTTCGACATTTTCTTGGGTCAGCCCGTTGGCTATCGACCATGCCGCCAGATCAGCAGCGTTGACAGTCGCGTAATCGCCGGGCAAGCCGGTAGGAGCATCACCGGTTAACTGGCCGATGGCGATGGTAGCGGTGCGGCCCCCTTCGTCGGCAGTGATGGTGCCGCTGGAATCCTGTGCCAGTGATCCAGTATTACCGTCGTAGGTGATACCCGTGCCGGTAACAGAGTTGACCTGATACCAGTCTGCTGTGATCGAAATATCGATCACGCCGTTGGTGACCTCACCACCGCGTGTCACAGGGGTTGCGCCCTGGACCACCGAGATTTTCGCATCATCACCCTCTGCCCACGTCAGCGTCAGCATGATCGCCGTCGCGCCAACGCCAGCGGCCTCGTCAGCCACGACGAATTCGTCGATCGCGCCGGTGCCCTGGAAGGAGACCTGGGTTACATTATCGCCACTAGCGGCCAGCAAGAACCATGACCCACCGTTCTCCGCATCATCATCATATGCGTTGTCATGCGACAACACCGATTGATTCAGAAACACTTTACATGCATTCTCGCCTATTTCTCCCCCTGCATACCCCATCTTGATGGTCAGACGATACCAAGCGTCCGGATCAATCTGCTGATCAGTAATAACGGAATTGGTATTGGCAGCCATCGTCCAGAGTGCGTTGGTATAAACCTTGTGGTAAACCACCAAGTTGGAGTTGACGTTGACGAATACCGCGACTTTGACGGCCTCGTCGTCAATCTCGGGATCGTCCTCGCTGGGCGTGAACTTGATCATGGTGTCGATATACACTTCGCCTTCTGTAAACCCAACCGATTGGGTCACAATGTTGTCGCCGTCCAGTATCTTGTCGACATACCTTATCAGAGTCGTCCCTTCCGTCTCGAGCTGCAGGTGCAGGTTTGTGGTGGCGGTCGCGATCGGCCGGATCAACGTATATCCATCCTGATCTGTACCTGTTGCCACCAGTTTCGACGCGTCCCCTTCCTGGGAAACCCAGAGGTAGTTCGTATCGTTTTGACCATACTCCTCGGCCTTGTAGGTGTTAATGCCTTGGTCGGCCACTCCCTCCTCGAACGAGTCGGACACCCAATTGGTCGTTGCCGTGGCGGAGAGCGCGCAAGCGCCGACACACACGGCCAAACCTCTTATAATACGCTTTGAAGTCAGGTTCATTTAAGAAACCCTCCTATCGTGTTGTGCGTTATTGATTGTAAACCTTCAAAATCCCCGCCGGAACCGCCGGACACACCCGTGCCACCGCCTCCAGAAGAGACCATTCTTTCGTTGTATGTAAAGAATACGCCAAAATGATGACTAGGGGCAAGCCTTAAAAGCGATATTTTTAAAAATAATTTTTTGCCGCTCTTGAAGTTCCGCGCTTGTGAAAATCCGGCTTTTCTGAAATACTCTCGCGCTGGCAAATTGACCCGAGAGGAGATTTCGTGACCGAAGAGGCCTTTCTCCAGCTTTGTGAGCATCTTTCCAACCACCTGTGGCTGCAAAGCCTGCTGGTGGTGGCCGGGACCTGCTTTCTGGAGGACGCCGGACGCTGCGCGGTGGCCCTGCTGGTGGCCGCCGGACAGATCGGCTGGTGGCTGGCGCTGGCCAGCATGACCGCAGGTGGCATGGCCGGTGACATCGGACTCTACCTGATCGGTCGCTACGGCACCTCTTTTCTGGTCAGCCAGCACTGGGTGGATCGAGCCCGGCTGGAGTGGATGGAGGAGTATTTCAGGAACCACGCAGCCAAAACCGTGCTGGTCTCGCGCTTCCTGCCCGGTGCCCGCACCCTCGCCTTTTGCGCAGCAGGCATCATCCGTTACCCCTTCCCGCGCTACCTGCTGCTGCTGTTCATAACCGCCCTGACCCAAGCCTTAATATTCCTTAAATTAGGCGACTTCATCGGCGAACGCATCCTGCCCTACCTGCGCGACCCCTTGAACCGCGCCGTGATCGTCATCGGCTTGATCCTGGCCGGCATACTGATGCATCTGGGCATCTCCTGCCTGAAACGCCGCGCCCATTAAGCCAGCTCTGCCGTCACACGCTGATCCAGATCATGGGTCGCCAGCGCCTCCAACAACGGCCCAAGCTCGCCCTCCATAATCCGGTCCAGACTGTACAGCGTCAGATTGACCCGGTGGTCGGTCATGCGGTTCTGGGGGAAATTATAGGTGCGGATGCGCTGGCTGCGGTCGCCCGAACCGCGCAGACCCAGACGCGTCTTGCCGAGTTTTGCGGCCTCGGCCTGCCGCCGTTGGTCGAGCAGGCGCGCCTTCAACACCCCCATGGCCTTCGCTTTGTTGCGGTGCTGCGAACGCTCATCCTGACACTGCGCCGTCAGGCCGGTCGGCAGATGGGTTATACGGATGGCCGAGTATGTGGTGTTGACCCCCTGCCCACCATGACCGCCAGCGCAAAAGATGTCTATGCGTAAATCATTTTCCGGTATAGAGATGCGGTCCTCTTCGTCGGCCTCTGGAAAAACGATCACCGTGGCCGCCGATGTGTGGATACGTCCCTGCGCCTCGGTCTCGGGCACCCGCTGCACACGGTGGCCGCCGCTTTCAAACTTGAAAATTCCGTAGGAACCCTCGCCGATGACCGTGAAGACGATCTCTTTGTAACCTCCCAGCTCCGTGCCGTTAGCGTCGACAACCGATATCTTCCAGCCTTTTACGTCACAAAAGCGCGAATACATGCGGAACAGCGCGGCCGCGAACAGCGCGGCCTCCTCGCCGCCCGTACCGGCGCGGATCTCGAAAACCGCGTTCCTGGCATCCGCGGGTTCCGGCGGCATCAGCCCCGCCAGCACCGACCGCTCGGCCACAGGCAGCTCGGCCTCGATGCGCGCGCAATCCGCCCGCGCCATCACGACGATATCAGGGTCGGCAGACGGGTCTTCGGCCAAACCGCGGCTCTCGGCCAGCTCGTCCAGCAGACGGAAGAAGTGTGCCGCCGCCTGCTCCAGCCGCTTCAATGACGCGTGCTCACGCACTTTCTGACGGTACAGCCCCGGATTGCCCAGCACTGCTGGATCCGACAATGCCGACTCTGCCGATTGAATCCGGTCCAGAACACGCCTGATTTGATCTTGCGCGATCATATTTAAACACAAAACGGGCCGGAGAAAGCACACGACGCCCTCCGACCCGTCTTTCTGATTCCCGGCTACGACTTTTTGATGTTGTAGCGCTTCATGAACTGGTCGACCCGACCCTCGGTGTCGATCATGGTCTTCTGCCCGGTGAAATACGGGTGGCAGGCCGAGCAGGTGTTGACGCTCATCTCTTTTTTGGTGGAACGCGTGTTGATCACATTGCCGCAGGCACATGAGATCGTCGCGTCTTCATACTTGGGATGGATATCCTTCTTCATAAAAAATCCGCCTTTCGGTAATACGGAGTAAAAATATTAGCTTATCCGGCACCGCGGACACAAGGCTAATATGCGTGAAATCCAGAAATTTTCATCGGCCCTGACATCAGGCACTAAACCGGCCTGACACGCCGCTCTGCAAGCCCAGGCCGGGACGCAGCTTCATTACGCCTGTAACTTCGGCCGGTTGGTCTGCCATTCGGTCAAGCAGCGCGCCACCAGTGTCAACACTCCCAACAGCGCCAGCAGCGAAGCCGCCGCGCAAGCCGCCACCATCTCGTAATCGTTAAAAAGCGCCTCGACATGCAACGGCAAGGTTTCGGTCTGTCCGCGTATATGTCCCGACACCACCGAGACCGCGCCAAACTCACCCATGGCGCGCGCGTTGCAAAGCACAACGCCGTACAGCAGGCCCCACTTGATCTCCGGCAGGGTGATTTTGCGGAAGATGCGCCAAGGTCCGGCACCCAACAACCGCGCCGCCTCCTCGGCCTCCTTCATGCCGGACTCCATCAGTGGAATCAACTCGCGCGCCACATACGGCAAAGTCACGAAAAGCGTCACCAGCACAATCCCCGGCACGGCAAATATAATCTTGATGTCGTGCGCGGCCAGCCACTCGCCCAACCAGCCGTTGCGACCGAAAATCAGCAGGAACAACAACCCAACAACCACCGGCGAGACCGAAAGCGGCAGGTCGATGACAGCCAGAACCAAACGCTTGCCTCGGAACTGACGCCTGGTGACACCCCATGCCAGCAGCACACCCATAAACGTATTAAGCGGCACGACCACAACCGCCGTCAATAGAGTCAACCTGATCGCCGCGCGCGCGTCGTTGTCGGCAAACACGCGCAGATAGGCCGCCGCGCCCTTGGAAAAAGCTGTGGACAGCACATGCGCGAACGGCAGCAGGATCACCGCTCCCACATGCAGAAAAATAAAAGCGACCAGCAGCCGGCCGACCCAAACCGGATCGCGCGCGCCCTGCGGCAGATGCCCTTGTTTTACAAAAGTCATTTTTGCTTCCTAGGTCTATTTGCCTTCGTCCTTGCCGCCCGGCGGATTCGCGTATACCCGTTTGACGCAAGGCATCGCATATAGGACGCAGCCAGGCGCGGCTTCCAGACGCGCCATGTCGGCGTGCGTGACCGCAATCTCCACAGCACTTCCGTTCAACTCCACTGCCAGGCGCACCAGCGGCCCGGCTTTGCGGACCGCACGTACAGCCACCGGCTGACGCCCAGGCCCCGGATCGCGCGTGACATCGATTTCGTGCGGCCGAGCATAAAGCGGCCCGTCTTCGCCGATATCCGGCTGCAGCAGATTGACCGTGCCCATGAATTTACACACAAAAGGCGTGCGCGGACGATTGTACACATCGTCTGGGGTGCCTACCTGTTCGACCCGCCCGGCATCGATCACCACCACGCGATCCGCCACATCAAGTGCCTCCTCCTGGTCGTGCGTCACGAAAATCGTCGTCACCCCGAGATCGGCATGCCGCTCCCGCAGCCAATGCCGCAACTCTACCCGCACCTTGGCATCCAACGCTCCGAAAGGCTCGTCCAGCAACAACACGCGCGGTTCGACCGCAAGCACTCGCGCCAGCGCCACGCGCTGCCGTTGACCGCCCGACAATTGCTCCGGATACCGCTTGGCGATCCAGTTGAGCTGTATAATGTCCAGCAAGACATCAACGCGCTTGCGGATTTCGTTTTCCGCCGGCCGTTTCGCGCGCGGTCGCGCACGCAAACCGAAGGCGATGTTTTCAAACACAGTCATGTGCCGGAACAGCGCGTAGTGCTGAAACACGAAACCCATGCGGCGCGCCTCGGGGTTTTCTTCCAGCACCTGCTGACCCTCGCAGTATACCTCGCCACTGTCAGCCGTCTCAAGTCCGGCAATTATACGCAGCAGAGTGGTCTTGCCGCAGCCTGACGGTCCCAGCATGGCCAAAAGCTCGCCCTTGTCAACCGACAGGGTCACGCCTTTCAGAACCTCCGTCTCACCGTAACTTTTGTGTAGGTCTCGTATGTCAATGCTCATGCCTTTTTCTCTCGGTTTTTCCAACCTTCAAGCAGATTTACACCCAACAGCATCGCGAAAGATAGCGCCAGCATGCCGCAGGCCAGCACTGTGGCTCCGGTGAAATCATACGATTCCAAGCGCGCGACAATCAGTAGCGGCAGTATCTCTGAAACGCCGGGCAGGTTGCCGGCGATGAAGATCACCGAACCATATTCGCCCAGTCCGCGCGCGAACGCCATGGTGGCGCCGGTCAACAACGCGGGTGCGACCTCCGGCAGGATCACCCGCCGGAAAGTGTAGATGCGCGAGGCGCCCAGACAAGCGGAAGCCTCTTCCAGTCCGATATCCAGCGCTTCGATCACCGGCTCCACGGTCCGCACCACAAAAGGGAACCCCACAAACACCAGCGCCACTAAAACCCCCAGCGGCGTGTAGGCCACCTGCACCCCCAAAGGCGCCAGCAGCCGCCCCACCCAGCCGTCCGGCGCGTACAGCCCTGAAAGCGCGATGCCCGCCACAGCCGTGGGCAGCGCGAACGGCAGATCAACCACCGAGTCCAGCAGACGCCGACCGGCAAAACGGTAACGCGCCAACACCCAAGCCACAGTGAAGCCCGTTACCGCGTTGAACAGCGCCGCCAGCAGCGCCACGCCGAAGGTCAACCGGCAGGCCGCCAAAACACGCGGCTCGCTGAAGGTCGCCGCGAACTCTTTGAGCGGTATGCCGAGACCCTTGAGCACCAGCGCCGAAACCGGCAGAAAAAGCAACAACCCAAGATAAGCCAGACCAATGCCTAAAGAAAGCCTGCCGCTCTTTTTTTTCTTGTGCGCCATAGCGAAACCTCAATTTCAGAATTTGGCGTTTAACTCGAAACGCAGGCAGTACGCTGTGCTTGCTGCGGCATAATAATCGCCCGCGTCTATCACCTCTGCCAGCAGAGCGCCGCGTACCCCGCCGCGACGTTCAGCGGTCGGACGCAACAACGGGAAGTCATAACGCGCCATCATGTATAGACCCCGGTATGCGTCGTCGTTGGCGTTATCCTTCTCATAAGCGTAGTGCGGCCCGCCCTGCAAAAAAGCGCGGTGATCTTTGGCTGGACGCACACCCAGCTCCAAATGCGGATAGACCAGATTCGACCAGCGCAAGCAGGCGAACTCGTAGCTTATCAGCTCGCTGAACCAGCTCGACCGGTTGAAGGGCGTGTTCCAACCGGTGTCGGTGCCTTGAGCCGCCGGATCGTCGAAGCGGTCGTTGTCGCCCGACAGGACCAGCACCGCCGCCTTGACGTACGGGTTCCAACCGTAGTCGGTCTCCGTATAGGTCACCCCGCCATATCCCATCCACGCCAGAATATCGCGACGGCCAGTCTTCGCGCTCCTGCCGATTTCTCCGAACTGTACCGCAGCCTCGCCTTCAGCCGACCATTTTTCGTTCAACTGCGGCACAACCCGCGCGCCGAAAGTGCTGTGCCGACGCTCCGGCAACCGATTGTCGTTGGAGGTCAGCCAGCGCGTTTCATCCTTGTAGATATAGTAAAGCTCGAAGGGCAAATCCTTCAACGACCTGTCGCTGTAATACGCAATCAAAGCCCTTTCGGTCAAATCGTTGCCGCCATCCCTGTTTTGATATTTCGTCAGGTCGTATTTCTCGTTGCCCAGCGTCCAGTGATCCTCCGGCCGCTGCCAGATACCGACCAGATCCAACTTGCGCTTATCGTCGATCCGCACCACCGCCTTGAGCGCGTCAAAGCTCGCCGTGCGCGAACCGTCGCCCGCCATGCCGTCGCTGATCACACGTCCGGCGCCATAATTTAAATCCTGACGACCGACCCTCAGACTTACACGCTCGTTGAGTAGGTTGCGGATTTCAAAATATAGATTGTCGATAAACAGCTCGTCGGGAAATTTGTTCTGCTGCCCGGCATTGTGATATCCCCGGAATTCGTTCGCGAGACGGCTGTACACGGTCACGTCCTCACAGGACATCTCTCCCCAGACCCGTGTCCTCATACGGTAATAGTCCAGATGCCGCCCTTCCTGCGGATCTGTGGCGGTCGCTGATGTGCGGTTGTTCTGGTATTTGATCGGCCGGCCCTTCCAGTCATACCGGAAGCGCGCGTCAACCCCGGCATCAAAATCCAGCCCGCCCGACGCCACCAGCGCCATTGCCGCCGCCAACAACAAGCCCACCAAAACGTGCTTTGACATATACACCTTCTTTTTCGTCTGTCTGATCTGCAGAATCCTTCTGCCTCGTCCGACAAAATTAACATTCCTCTGTAACTGCCCAGAAGTCAAAAATCAGAATTCAGAATAGCCTGCCGCCCCCACAAAGCGAAGAGCATACGGCCAGGACGCACTTTAACCACCTGTCCGGTCCATGCCACCACTCAAAGCGAAGAGCATACGGCCAGGGCGCACTTTGATCGTTTAGCCGGTATTCCGGCGCCATCTCGCTTTAGCGAGAAAACGAGCTCGTGCGCATCGCCCGTATGTCGAAGCGTCTCCTCGTGCGCATCGGCCCATACCCCGTAGCGTCACCGCCCTATTTATCGCTTCACCGCCTGATCGAAAGTTCCGCCTTCGTCAAAATGGCGTTCTTGGGCCTTGGCCCAGCCTCCAAAATCTTTATCGACACTGTACATACGTAGCGGCTTGAACTTTTCCAGATATTTCTTCGGCACTGCGCCGCTGTCGGAAGGCCGGTAGAAATGCTTGGCCGCAAGGGTCTGTCCCTCTGCCGAATAGAGATATTGCAGATAGGACTCTGCCACGGCCCGCGTGCCTTTGCGATCCACCACCTTGTCCACAACCGCCACGGTCGGCTCGGCCAGAATGCTGACCGACGGCATGACAATCTCCAGCCCCTTGGCTGGAAACTCCCGCATCGCCAGAAACGCCTCGTTCTCCCATGCCAGCAGCACATCGCCGATGTTGCGCTGCACAAACGTAATGGTTGCCCCGCGCGCGCCGGAATCCAGCACCGGCACCTGTTTAAACAGATCCCGCATGAACGCCAGCGCAAACTCTTCGTCGCCACGTTGCTCGCGGGCCCAGGCCCAGGCCGCGAGATAAGCCCAGCGCGCGGCCCCAGAGGTTTTCGGATTGGGCATCACGACCTTGACACCGGGCTTTATCAGGTCGCCCCAGTCCCTGATCTTTTGGGGATTGCCTTTGCGTACAAAGAAAACGATTGTGGATGTGTAAGGCGCACTGTTGTTAGGCAAACGGCTCTGCCAGCTTTCAGCCAACAACCCGCCGAAACGGCGCACAGCGTCCACGTCATAACTCAATGCCAAGGTCACCACGTCAGCCTCGAGTCCGTCTACTACCGCGCGCGCCTGTTTGCCCGACCCGCCGTGCGACTGGCTGATCCTGACCTCGCCATTGTTCTGCGCCCGCCAATGACGGGCGAATGCTGTGTTGAACTCCTTGTAAAACTCACGCGTCGGATCGTACGACACGTTCAGCAGCGCGGTCTGCGCCCGCGCAAACGCCGCAGCCGCCAACAACCCCATCACTATCCGCTTGGTCATTTTTTACCTTCCTTTCTTCTGTGGGCGCATCGGCCCATACCCCGTAGCGCCCGTGCCTGCCGCGGCGTCAGCCCCTACTAAAAGCGAAGAGCATACGGCCAGGACGTACTTTTACCACCTATCCGATCCATGCCACCACTCAAAGCGAAGAGCATGCGGCCAAGACGCACTTTAACCACCTATCCGGTCCATGCCACCCCCTAAAAGCGGAGCGGGTGTGGGCCAGGGTGCACTTTGATCGTTTAGCCGGTATTCCGGCGCCATCTCGCTTCAGCGAGAAAACGAGCTCGTGCGCATCGGCCCATACCCCGTAGCGTCACCGCTCGTGCGCAGCGCCCGTATGCCGTAGCGCCCCATACCCAGTAGCCATATTCGCTATTGTGGTCTCGTCCAGGATCGCGGCCACCGCGTCGCGCGCTTTTTTCATCGCCGGCCTTATGCAACACTCCTCCTCACTGCCGCAATCCGTGCAAGGCCGGTAGGCGGTCACGCTGACGCAGGGCACCAGCGCCAGCGGCCCGTCCATCAGACGCAACACCGCGCTGATCGTGATCCGCTCCGGCGGCTGCGCCAAACGGGAGCCGCCCGCACGACCCTGGCGACTGACCACCAGGCCGCCGCGGTTAAGATCCAGCATGATGCGCTCAAGATACTTGCGCGGCATATCTTCCGAGCGCACCAGCTCTGACACGGCCAGCCATTCGTCGTCCGCCAGACGCGCCAGCCTCACCAACGCCCTCAAAGCGTATTTCGTTCTGCGGTTTAACACGCTATTCTCCTACTTGTTTGATAGGAGAATAGCGGCTTTAATCCTACTATGCAAGTAGGAATATGATTTTTTTAGACTAATGCGCCTGTCAGCTCTTCAAAGGTCTTGAACTCCTGGTCTCCCTTGACCACCGCCAGCATGCGCTCGAAGGGCGGGATCAGGCTGTAGCGGGCATGCAACGGCGAGGTGACGTACAAGGTCGCCATCAGATTGCCGGTCTGCACAGCCTCGGCGGCATCCAGCGTGCCGTCCAAAAACTCCGCACGGTGACGCGCCACATAAGCCGTGAGCCCGGCGCGGAAAGAGTCACCGGCACCGACCAGATCAACGACATTGCCGACCATGAAACGCGAGGCGCAGAAGAAGGTTTGCCCGGCATCGCCGTTCGGCTTGACATAACGGATGTACGCGCCGTTCTTGACGGTAACGCCGAACAGGCGGGCGCGTCCGCCCTGCCGCGCGAAACGCTCTGCGACAAAATCCAGGAAAGCCTTGATCGTGGACGGCGTGTCCAGTTTCTTGGCGTCGTTGTCCGGCTCCAGCGTGTTGCGTATCATGCGCGCCTCGTCTGCCGAGGTGAAGAAGATGTCCAGCTCGCCCAGCAGCGGCTCCAGCAGACAATAGGCCGGCACCGGCACGCCAGCGGCGATAAGCTCCTGCGGGTTGCCGGTCAGGGTGTGGCTGTCAACAATGGTGACGCAGCCTTGGTCACGACACCAGGCTACGAACTGCGCGAGGTCGCGGCCGCCGTTGCTGTCGCCGCGGTCAGAGAGACCGGAGTACATGTAGTACATGACGCGAGGCGCGAGGCGTAGCACATGCGGCTTGAAGGCCTCGAAGTCGAAGTCGTTGTTGGCGTTGGGAAAGTAGGTGATGCCGCCGCGTTCGCCGCTGGGAACCTCGTGTATAAAGGTCGTGCCGGTCGGCAGCGCGGGGTGGACCGCCACGGCAGACATGTCGACGCCGTTGGCCGCGAGAGTGTCGTGAAAAAAGCGCCCTTGGATGTCGAACCCACCGAAATCGCCCTTACCGAGGTTGACTCCTACCACGACCTCAAGCCCGGCCCGCGCCTGCAAAGGCGCGGTGTTGCCCGGGCCACCGGCCGAGGCGCAGCCTTTGTCGATGTAGGCCTTGAGCTGCTCCTGCGTGTAGGACGGCATGTCGGGCGTGGCGCACTTGGCCAGCCCGCCCGCGCCCGCCAGCCGATCCGCGAACTCGAAATCCGGACTGCGCAAATCCAGCACCGCCGTGTTAAGAATCAAAACGTCCGTAGCCATCGTGTGTTCCTTTCTTCGCCTTTCCCCTAAACTTCCCAGCCTTTGCGGTACGACCGCCGCAGCAGCTTATCGGCCGCGTCACAGTTGGTTACGCGCAGGCCCGCCTGATTCCAGCGCAGCCGCGTATCTGGCACACGGATGGCGACCGTGCCCAGCAGGATCGTCTCGGTCATGGGGCCGACCTGCTCGAAGTGCGATTCGCACATGTCGCCGCCGAGGCAGGCGTCAAGGAAGTGGTGATAGTGGTTGCGCGCCGCCAGCTTGGGTCTGGGATGGCCGCCGAACTTGCCCTTGGGCAGCAGCACCGGCCCCGAGGTGTGCGGCAGCAACAGCGCGCCCTCGGTGCCGATAACCATCGACGACTCGGCCGGATACTGTTCGAACCCGACCTCCTTGGCCAAGGCCTGCACGTCGGCGGGCGGATAAATCAGGCCGTCGAACCACTCCATGGTGAACTCCTTGCCGCCGGTGTAGCTGTTGCCGGGAAAGGTCCATGTGATGTGGTCGCTCTGCGGCCAAACATCAGCGTTGCGCGCGGCGTCGTTCTGCCACGACTCCTGCACTTCGGCGGTTACGGTCAGCGGCGCGCTCGCGCCCATCTCCATGCCCTTCCAGACCGCGTCGAAGATGTGACAGCCGATGTCGCCGGACCAGCCCGTACCAAAATCCTGCCAAGCCCGCCACTTGACAGGATGGTAGATTTTCGAAGCGTACTCGCGCTCCGGCGCGGTGCCGAGCCACAGATCCCACGCCAAATGTTCCGGCACCGGTTCGCCTTTGGCGGGACGCGGGCCAACCAGCCTATACGTATCAATCGCACCCGGTCGGTTGGAACAGAGTATCACACGCTGAACCGTGCCGATCAACCCTTCGCGCAACCACTGCACAGCCATGCGGTCGCCCGCCCCGGATGCATACTGGGTGCCGAGCTGGCTGATAACGCCGGTCTTGCGGGCAGTTTCCGCCAGCCGGCGGCACTCCGCCACGTCGTGGCAGAGCGGCTTCTGGCAGTAGACGTGCTTGCCGGCGCGCATGGCGGTCAGCGCGATCGGCAAATGCATGTGATCCGGCACCGCAGCGTTGATAGAGTCGACCTGATCCCCCTCTTTGGCCAACAGCTCACGCCAGTCGGTGTAGCGACGGGCTTCAGGAACGAGCTCGGCTGCCTTGTTCAGGTGATTCCGATCCACATCGCAGATCGCCACAATGCGCGTGCGCGGATGGGAGAAGAAATTCTGAAGGTCATTGTATCCCATGCCGCCGACGCCGATGCAAGCATGGTTGATCTTGTCTCGCGTCACGGTCTTGCGCAGACCGCGCGTGGCGCAACCGCTCATCGCCAGCGCCGCTGCGCCCGAGGCCGCCATAAACTGCCGCCTGTTCATATTTTTCATGCTGTTTGCTCCCTTACTGCCCCATCAGCGCGTTGACAATTAAAAGATCCAGTTCTTCATAATCGCGCTCGGCGATCAGGGCGTCAACCGTTTCTTGATCCAGCCCGCGCACGACTTCCAGCAGCTTCAGGAAGATCGTGCGGCTGTTGGAGAGATGCTTTGTGCTTGCTCCGATCTTTTGAGTGCGCATGGCCTTGATGTCCAGACCCACAAACTCGCCGTTACTGCCGTAGGCGTATTTGTCAAGTATGCGCACCTGATTGAAGGCGCGGCGCAGGTCGATGCTGCCGAAACTGCGGTCCTCGTCGAACTTTATCCCGTTCTGGTCGTTCAAGTGTACCGTAAAGAGCTTCTTGTGGGCCAGCGCGAAGCCCATCTCGTCCGACGGATCAAGTCCGGCCAGAATCGCGTGCGCGCTCTCGATGTTAACACCTATGCGCGCCGGGTCGGAACAGAGGTGGCCGAGCGCGATAGCGTGTCCAGTGGTGGGGATGTAGGCTTGATCGACCGGCTCGTTTGGCTTGGGTTCGATCGCGATGCGGATGGCCGAGTCGTGCGCCAGCATGCGGTTGATGGCCTCGACGAGCTGGTCCACCGCGCGCTTGCTGTCCTTGGACTCGCGGATGTAGGTGCCTTCGCGCGCCAGCCAGAGCACGATCAGCTTGGTGCCGAGGGCGTTGGCGATGTCCACGGCGCGCAGGCTGCGCTCAATGGCGTAGGCGCGGCTGGCAGGATCGTTGGAGGTATAGCCGCCGTCAATGGTGCGCGGATCCTCCCAGAGGCGCGGTGCCACGAACTCGGCCACAAGACCTTCACCGTCCAGCATATTTTTCAGCACGGCAGCCTTCTTGGCGATACCCGCGCTGTCGAGCTCGTTCATGTCCGGCACGGCATCGTCGTCATGGAACTGTACGCCGTCATAGCCCATGGGCTTGAAGAGCTTCAGCTTCTCGGCGAAGGTCATGCTTTCGCGCACGGTCGGCCCGAACGGGTCGGCGCCCTCATGGATGTTCCAAGGTCCGAAAGAAAAACGATATTGTGACTGCATCTAATTATCCTCCTTGTGGTGATTTAAACAAGTTTCATTATACTTCTAATGGGCCGGCGCGTCTTTACCTTGTGCCTAAAAAAAGTGTACTATGGCGTCAAACGCGCAATGGGAAAAAACCGCGTTGCCGCAATTCGTCAAACAGCCGTGCCGCCGCCTCGGCCGCAGTGCATCCCGTGGTGTCCACCCGCAGATCGGGAGAGCAAGGCGGCTCGTAGGGTGCTGAGATGCCGGTGAAGGATGCGATCTCGCCCGCGCGCGCCTTTTGGTAAAGGCCCTTGGGGTCGCGCCCCTCGCAGACCTCGATCGGCGCGTCGATAAAGACCTCCAGAAAACGCTCCGCGCCGATGATCCGGCGCGCCCGCGCGCGCTCTTCTTCCATCGGCGATATGAACGCTGTAACCACAATCAGGCCGGAGTCGTTCATCAGCGCGCAAACCTCGGCCACGCGCCGCAGGTTCTCCTCGCGGTCTTGCGCCGAAAAATCCAGGTCGCTGTTAAGCCCGTGCCGCACGTTGTCGCCGTCCAGCGTTGCGGCGGCTTGACCCGCGCCGACCAGCATCCTTTCCAGCTCCTTGGCGATCGAAGACTTGCCGGAACCGCTCAACCCTGTCAGCCACAGCGTCACGGGCTTCTGCCGCAACAGCGACTGCCGCTCCGCAACAGTGACCATCCCCTTTTCAACCACGATGTTCCGACTGACCGGCTCCGGACCGCGTTTTTGGATTATCCTGTCTGTTAGCATCCCCGCTGCCACCGTGGCGTGTGTCACCGGGTCGATCACGATAAAAGCGCCTGTCGCACGGTTTTTGTCATAGGCGTCCCAGTAAAGCGGACGGAAGGTCTCCAGCGAAACACGCCCGATGTCGTTCAGCCCCAACGATCCGGTCTGGCCGCGGCTCAGGGTGTCGGGGTCGACCCGGTAACGCACTTGGGAGAAACTGCCGCGTACAGTCTGCGTTGTGTGCTTGATCAGATAGGTGGCGCCCGTGCGCAGTGGCGTCGCATGCATCCAGACCACCATCGCGTCCAGCGTCTGCGTCGCGTGCGGCAGATTGTTGGGACGGCAGATCATGTCGCCCCGGCTGATGTCCAGCTCGTCTGCCAAACATAACGTCACCGACTGACCTGCGAAAGCCTCTTCACGCTCGCCCTCGAAAGTCACGATCGACTTCAACCGCGTGTGCCTGCCCGATGGCAACGCGGTCAACTCCTCGCCGACTCGCACCACGCCTGAGGCGATTGTTCCGCAATAACCCCGGAAGTCCAGATGCGGCCTGTTGACAAGCTGAACCGGGAAACGGAAGTCGATCAGGTTGGCGCGCGCGCCGGTCTCCACCCCTTCCAGATGCGCCAGCAACGTCGGCCCTTCATACCAAGGCATGCGCTCACTGCGGTTGACCACGTTATCCCCGCGCAGGGCACTGATCGGCAGGTAATGGATGTCCGGCACGTTCAACCTTTGCGTAAAAGCGCCATACTCCTGACGTATCTGCTGAAAAACCGCTTCGGAATAGTCCACCAGATCCATCTTGTTGACGCAGACCACCAAGTGCGGTATACCGAGAAGAGCGGCGATAAAGCCGTGGCGGCGTGACTGCGTCAGCACCCCCAGCCGCGCGTCTATCAGGATAATCGCCAGCTCTGCCGTGGAGGCACCTGTCGCCATATTGCGCGTGTACTGCTCGTGACCCGGCGTGTCAGAGATGATGAAGCGGCGGCGCGGGGTCGAGAAATAGCGGTAGGCCACGTCGATGGTGATGCCCTGCTCGCGTTCGGCCTTGAGCCCGTCAGTCAACAACGCCAGATCAACCTCCTCGCGGTTAAGACGCTTCGAGTCCGCTGTCATGGCCGCAAGCTGGTCATCATAAATGCACTTGCAGTCCGAAAGCAGCCGTCCGATCAGGGTCGATTTACCGTCGTCCACACTGCCCGCTGTGGTAAAACGCAACACGTCCGCGTCTTGATTGTCCTTGAGAAACTGCTTAATGTCCATGCCCTATGCTTCCTGGCGATGCTAGTTACTGGTTGATAGTTGATGGTTGCCTGCCGCTAAAAATACCCTTCGCGCTTCTTCTGTTCCATGGAAGAATCCTGATCGTGGTCGATAACGCGCGTGATGCGCTCGGAGTTACGCACGGTCATCATCTCCTGGATGATCTCCTCCACGTTTTTCGCCTCGGAACGCACCGCGCCGGTACAGGGCCAGCAGCCCAAAGTGCGGAAGCGGCAGACAAGGCGCTCCGGTTTGTCGTCCGCTGAAAGCCTCGCCGCGTCCATCACGGGTATCAGCAGTTCGCCGCGCGGCAGCACCAGGCGCGGTTCCGCAAAATACATCGGCACGACCGGGATCTTTTCAAGATGAACATAATGCCATACATCCAGCTCGGTCCAGTTAGAAAGCGGGAAAACCCGGATCGATTCGCCGGGATTAACCTTGGCGTTATAAAGGCTCCAAAGTTCCGGCCGCTGGTTCTTGGGATCCCACTGCCCATAGGCATCGCGGAAGGAAAAGACCCTCTCCTTGGCGCGCGACTTCTCCTCGTCGCGGCGCGCGCCGCCGAACGCGGCGTCGTAGCCGCCTTGCCGCAGTGCCTGCAGCAACGCCTGTGTCTTGAGCTGCGCGCAGCATTTAACCGTACCCAGCCGCCATGGGTCGGTTCCTGCCGCCACGGCCTCGGTGTTGGTGTAAACCCGCAGATCCACCCCGATCTCGCGGCAGAACCAGTCGCGGAACCGGATCATCTCCGGAAATTTAAGTTTCGTGTCGACATGCAGCAGCGGGAACGGTATGGGCGCCGGCGCGAAAGCCTTGCGCGCCAGATGCACCATCACCGAAGAATCCTTGCCGACCGAGTAAAGCATCACCGGCCGCTCAAACTCCGCAACCACCTCACGCATGATGTGGATACTCTCCGCCTCCAGCATTTTCAGATTGCTGAGCCTGTATTGCATCTGCCTTCCTGTCTTAAAAAAATCCAACTTGTTCCAACCACAAAAACTTCAGCATAGCAGAAAAGCGCGGGCAGGGGAAATTATGGAATTGAAATTAATCCTTCGTCCTTCTTTTCCGCCGCGCCTTATGTTTTAATCATGTTCGTCATGAATAAAGTAGCAGCAGAAAAGCGCGGCGCCAAGCCGCCTTGGATACGGGTGCGGATCGGACACAACCAGACTTTCCACGATACCCGCGAACGGTTGCGCTCACACGGCCTGCACACGGTCTGCGAAGAAGCGGCCTGCCCTAATCTGGGTCGTTGCTGGTCGCACGGCCGCGCTACGATCATGATCCTGGGCGACCGCTGCACACGCGGCTGCCGCTTCTGTAATGTAGACAAACAAAAGACGCTGCCGCCTGACCCTACAGAGCCGCAGCGTGTGGCTGATGCCGTCAGAGAGACCGAACTAAAAGAGGTGGTCATCACCTCGGTCACGCGCGACGATCTGCCGGACGGCGGAGCCGACTTGTGGGCCGCCACAGTCCGGGCCGTACATGCTGCTGCGCCGGACATCCTGGTCGAGGTGCTCGTGCCTGATTTCGGCGGAAACCCCGTCGACATCGAGACTGTAATCAAAGCCCAGCCGGCTGTCTTCGGCCACAATCTGGAAACCGTGCCGCGCCTCTACCCGCAGGCGCGCCCGCAGGCCGATTACACGCGCTCTCTGGCGGTGTTGCGGCAGGCGGCAGAAGCCGGGATGATCACCAAAACCAGCCTGATGCTGGGATTAGGTGAAACTTTCGACGAGATCGCGCAGACGCTACAGGACGCGCGAGCGGCAGGCTGTCTGATCTTCTACGCCGGACAGTATCTGCAACCGTCGCAGCGCCACCTGCCGGTCGCGCGTTTTCTCGAACCGCAAGAATTCGACAAGGTGAAGGATCTCGCTTACGCCGCCGGTTTCGGCTTTGTGGCCAGTGCGCCAATGGTGCGTAGCTCATATCATGAGGACGGACAAAGTGCCTTTGTGCAAAACCGCGCCAAAACGTGAAAGGCTCCAGCCCGTTTCGTGAAGCCCCATGAGCGGCCGCTCTGCGGCGTGCCGCCGCCTACGCGCGCCCCCTGCCCCACGCGGAGCCGGAGTCCTTGCTGCGCGAGACAGCCTGACCTTCAGGTCCCAGCGCGGCGCGTGAAGAGCCGCAGGCCGCGAGCACCTGGTCGGCGGTCTTGAAGTGACACTTGCAAGTCTTCAGCAGAATCTCTGGCCCGTCTTTCTCGACCAGTTCGATGGCCGAGGCTTTGACCTGCTCGGATGCCCCCTTGTGAGCCTGTATGCCGTGGGTCTCGCCCAGCCGCCCGAGCCCGCGCAGGAAAGCCTCGCGCGCCAGCACCGAGGCCGCCGCCACCGCAATGTCGGACTCAGCCTTGTGACGCTGCTCAAGTTTGATTGAACGCCCCTTTTTCATCAGGGCGCGCTCGATCACCTGCTTGGCGCCGAACTGGTCGGCCACCGCGCGCGGACAATCCGGCACGGTATCGAGCAGATTCTCTATGCAGCGCGCGTGCGCCCACGCCAACATGGTGTTGACATTGCGCATCTTGGCGTAAAGACGGTTGTAAGCCTCGGGTCCGATCGACACCAGCGCGAAACGCTTGGGCCCCAGCAACTGGCGCGTCTTATTGCCGATAAAGAAAACGGCCTTGTCGGTAAGAGTTTTACAATCCTTTACGCCGAGCTCTTGCATGGCCTGCGCGAGGTCGTGATCGACATAAACCGCACTGGCCACCAGCGGCCCGAAAAAGTCGCCCTTGCCGCTTTCGTCTATACCCATGTGCGGCGAAACCAGCTCAGGGTTGAGGATCGCTTCATAGCCGACCGTGGCTGCCAGCAATACATTGGGTTCGAGAAAAAAAATGACAAAATCTTCCGCGCCTTTGCCTTGCACCAGACATTTGCCGCTCTTGTAAAGGTTCACCACGCAATCCTGCGCCTCGACCGCGATCTGGGTATGCGGCACCTGCTTGGGACGGTAGTTGCCCATCTCGAGCAACAGCTTGAGTGCCTCTTGCTGCTCCTTATCGAGCACGAAAGTGTATGAATTCTTTTTGGGTTGCATGTCTTTCAAATCATTTCAAATACACCCTTGGCGCGCAAGCGCGCATTTATCACACGCCAAACCCCAGTCCGCCGATTTTGGCTATCAGCTTATCAGAAGCGTTCTCGAGCGTCACTCTGGTGGAGGCAAACTCGCGGCGCATGGGATATTGGCCGCGCTGTGCGTCAAAGGCCGCCGCGCGGGCTGTAGCATCCGCTGTGCAGGATTCTTTCAGGCGGCGCGAGTCCGCTTCAATGTCATACACGGCCAGCACCAACTCGCGCAGTATATCCTCGCCGTGCCTGCCGCCGGCATCGGCCTGCCATGTCGGCAAAGGCGGTGGCGGCAACTCAAAGCCGAACTCCGGCCGCACTCCCAAGAAGTCACAGGCGCGGCGGTAAACCATGGCCGTGCCGTTGACCTTACCCTCGTACGAGTGTCCGGCTATGTGCGGCGTGGCCAGATCGGCACGGGCCAGCAGGTCGGGACAATAGACCGGCTCGCCTTCCCAGCAGTCGACAACCACATGCCCCACGTTCGTGTCGAGCGCGCGCAACAGGTCGCCGGTGTCGACCACCGGCCCCCTTGCGGCGTTGATCACGACCGCCCCGGGCTTCAAAGCGGACAAACGCGGCGCGTCGAGCAAATGCCAAGTGCAATCCTGTCCATTTTTATTCAACGGCACATGGCAAGTCACGATTTCAGCCTCCGCCACGACCTGTTCCAGCGGCACGAAACTCTGCGCCTCTCTATCCGCGGGGTCGCGCTGACGCGGCGGATCATTCGCCAGCACTCGCATGCCCAGCGCACGGGCATGGCGGCAGACGCGCCGCCCGACATTGCCGACACCGATCACGCCGATTGTCTTGCCCTCCAACCGGAAACCGTACCTGCCGCCAAGCCACAGCAGCGCGGCCGTGACGTAGTTCGCCACACTTTCGGCATTGCAACCCGGTGCGCCGCACCAGCCGATCCCGCGTACATCAAGATACGGGATATCAATGTGGTCGGTTCCGATCACGCCAGAGCCGTAGAAACGCACGGCGCTGCCGTCCAGCAGTGCGGCATTGACCTTGGTGGTCGAACGGGTGACCAGCAACTCGGCGTCACGCACATCTTCAGGCGCGATTTCACGTCCGCCTTTGAGCAGCACACTGCCGAGAGCGCCAAAAGCTTCTGCCGCATAAGGCATATTTTTATCACAAACGATTTTCATGGTTTTAATCCAGCCTCCCTGCCAATGGCTTGAAACCGCGGATGGACACCGATACACACGGATTTATTAATCGTGTCGGAAAAACTGCATGCTGGTCTTTTTAAACTCGGTCAGCGACAGCAGCACCTGTCCGTCCTTAACCCCGATTTTTTGTGAAAGGCCTTCGAAAAGCTGGCGAGTCTGTTCCCAAGACGGCGTGTGAATCATGGCATAAAGACGGAAGGGGAAGATATCCATGCGCGCCCGCTCGTAACAGTGCGTGACCTCCGGACAGGAGGCCAGATGCCGTCCGGCCTCCTGCAGATCATCGGCCGGCAAATCCCAGCAGCACATTCCGTTGGCCTTAAACCCTATCTCGCGATGGCGCAGTAAAAGCGCGCAGCGGCGCAAAACGCCGGCGGATTGCCATGCGCGGAGTTTCTCCAACAAAGCCGTGACACTCAGCCCGGCCGCATACGCCGCGGCCGCGAAGAACTCCTCGTACATTGGCACATTGCCCTCTAGCAGTTTGATGATCCGCTTATCCGCAGCGTCCAGAGTCGGCGGCGGTGGTCTTTCGCTTTCAGACATTATGCGCGGCTCTACCACCTCATCACGATCCCGATTGCGCAGATCAAAGACCACGTCTATCTTGAAGCGGCGCAAAGCCGGCAAAGTATGTACGGCGTAAGGCTTGCAAGCCGCGCGGATCTGTTCGATCTCGTCAGCGAATGTCTCAGATGGAGTCGCTAGCGTGAACCATAGGTTCGGCCAGTGGTTCGATCCTGGCCCGCCGGGCAGGTCACGCGGCAGTTCCTCCGGCCAACCCCGTTCATAGGCGTGGGTAACGCCGCGCACACCAGCTACTTTGGCCGCGGTTTCTGCCAATCGTATCCGCGGCACTTCGATGGCGCACAAAGCACTGCGGTAACCCAAGCGCCGGCCATCGAAAACCCCGCCTACACGACGCGCCTGACCAGACTGCATTAAACGGCTAACGAGGCTAATGACCTCGGCCTCACCGAGTCCGTGCTTCTGGCCTATCTCCGCGAAGGGACGTTCGGTAAGCGGGATGCCTTGTTGCAAGGCGGTCAACACCGCCGCTTCGCTGTCATTAAAACCAAACATAATCTA
>CAZKZI010000025.1:0-7240 GCA_964557205.1 uncultured Lentisphaeraceae bacterium | reverse complement strand
CTCTTCCCCCGCTTACCTGCGGCGCTGACCGCTGCCAGCGTGGCGGGTAAGCCGTTTCTGTTTCTTGAAACTCTTTGGTTTGGGCTTAGGCCGCGCATCTGTCTCTTCTGCGATCTCATGTTCGGTGAAAACCCCGCGATGACCGGGCTCAGGCCGACTGCGCGCACGGTAGAAAACTTCGACTGGCGCGCCTTCCAGCCCGAATTTTTCGCGCAGGGCGCGGATCAAGAAATCGGTGTACTGCTTGGTGGCGAGTTTCGGATCATTCACGAACATTCGTATAATGATCGGCGCAACCCCCACCTGTACCGCGTAATATACTCTCAGGCGCTTGCCGGTCTTGGACGGCGCGACAACTCTGTGGGTGGCTTCAACAAGTGTACGGTTTAAAAGACCGGTAGGCAGTGTCAGGCGCGTCTGAGATGCCACAGCATCAATAACTTCAATGCTTTTGCGCACGTTCAGGCCAGTCTTGGCGGAGATGAAAACAATCGGGCAGTATTTCATGAAGGGCATGACCTGCCGCAACACCGGCTCGGTCTGGGTCTGTGTTATGCCTTTTTCCATTGCCAAGTCCCACTTGTTCATCAGGATCACACAGCCCTTGCGCTCTTTCTGTATCAGGGCGGCGATGTGTTTGTCCTGCACGGTCGGGCCGAGATCGGGATCGAGAATCAAAACCACCACATCCGCATCCTTGACGCTCTGCTCCGCACGGAAAAGGCTGAAGCGCTCGACCGAATTGTCAATCCTGTGCTTGTGGCGCATGCCGGCCGTATCGATCAGCATATAGTGCCGAACCTGATCGCCTTTGCCGATGGTGAAAGGAATGTCGATCGAGTCTCGTGTGGTGCCGGCTATGTCAGAGACAATCACGCGGTCCGTGCGCAGCAGGCGGTTGATGTATGACGATTTGCCGGCATTGGGACGCCCGACCACTGCCACGCGCAACGGGTTGGTGGCGGTCTCGTTGGCCGCATCCGGCAGATGCGGCAGCACGGCATCCATGAGGTCGCCCATGCCGCGGTTGTGCTGTGCGGCGACAGGAAAGCAATTGAACCCCAGGCGCGCGAAATCGTGAATGCCCGCCTCATGTTTGGGCAGGTCGCATTTGTTGACCGCCACCACGCACGGTACGCCCGCCTTGCGCATCAGGGTCGCCACCTCTTCGTCAAGCGGGTGTAGCCCCTGCTGCACGTCAACCACAAGGATGGCCACGGCCGCGTCGCTTATAGCCGACTCTACCTGAGAATGGATGCCAGAGACAAGCTCGTCTTTTTCGTTCTCGCCGATGCGGGTTATCACGCCGCCCGTGTCGATCAGGGTGAAGCGCTGGTCGTCCCAGTCCACCTCACGCATGAGCCGATCACGCGTGACTCCCTGCTGGTCGTGCACGATCGCTATGCGCCTGCCTGCGATACGGTTGAATACCGCCGACTTGCCGACGTTGGGGCGACCGACTATGGCCACCACCCTGGATTTTTCCTGCCGTTGCGAAATCATCCATCATATTATACTGATTAAGCTGGCAGCAAACAAGCGCGGGCATGTGTACGCAACTGTCGCGTTTGACAAACCCGCGCCGTAAAGCATACTCTTGCTGAAGAAATTATGGCGGTACTTCTAAAAGTAGAGCGCAGAACCTTTAAGGCACGGGGGTTTTTGGCTTTGGTCTATGCCGTGCTCTCTCTCGGCGGCCTCACCATGGTCTGGCCGTTTCTGGTAATGTTCGCCTCTTCCCTGACCGGGCCCTATGACTACTATCGCTTCGCGCCGATAGTGCGCGCGCTCTGGGATCGCAACGACCGCTTCATGCGCTATGTCGCCTCCTGTTATCCGCGCTTCCCCTCCGACGTTTATCCCGAAGCCCCCGCGCACTGGGGCAGTTGGTTGGTGGTCGCGCGCGACCGCGCGGGTTGCCGACAATTGGCCGCCGCGCAGCTCGCGCCTCTCGCTCAACCCGACACCCGCGCTCACTGGCAGCGTATGGCTACAGATTACGCAGCGTTCAACCGAGGTTATGATATCAGCAACAGTGTCTGCAATTTCGATGCGCGGGACGTGGCCGGTTTCGTCCGCGGACAGTTTGAGACCAAAGTGCGGCAGATGGATCCCGACGCGTTCGCGCGCCTGAGCCGGGCCGCGCGGCAACAGGCGGCATTGGCGTTGCTAAACCGCGAGTGGCTGATCCGCTACGAAACTTTCTTCGGTATCCGCATGATCGCGCAACAGCGCTCCCCGCTGCACCATGTGGGTTGGGACTATCCGACGGACGATCCCAAGAGCGATCTATATCAGGAATTCAAGCGCATGTACCGTGAACGGGCCGCGGGACCGATGGCCCGCACCGTGCCGTTCGAATCACGACCGCTCTGGCTGCGGCACCTGAAACGTGCAGATGTCCAAGAGCGGCTGGGGTTCCCGCCTACTCACGATTTCACGACTGCGGATTACGCCAGGCTGGCGGGACATCCCTGCGAAACCTTCGCGCATCTGCCATTTCCCCTGACCGATGACATACCTGAAATATTGCGGCCCGTATGGATGGATTTTGTGCGTGAAGCCTATCCGCGCCGTTTGTTGCGGATCGCGCCAACACCGGAATTAGAACGTGATTATCAGGCATACGCTCAGGAAATGTGCAAGACCCCGGAGGACTACGCCCGGCTGACCGGGCGCGAATTGCCGGGCGGGTCTTTCAACGGGCTGCGTCTGCCGCAGTATGAGAACAGCACCCTGTGGCGCAACTTCATCCCGCGTGTGCCGTATGCCAGCCTGACCGTGCTGAGCGCGGAGCAGTCGTGGCAGAGCTTTCTGCTCGAGCATTACGGTTCCCTCGCGGCGATCAACCGCGCCTACGGTTGGGACATAACCCGCATCGAGGAGGCGCGGCTGCCGCTGCGCGAGGCGCTGGCCGTCACATTCGACCAGCGCGGTTGGCGAGATTTCCTGGCCGGCATGGCAGCCAACTACCGCTTGGTCGGTGAGTTCCTCTTCCTGCGAGGACAGGCTTTCGGCAACACCCTGCTGCTGGTAGGCCTGGCAATTTTAGCCACTTTGACCGTCAATCCGCTGGCGGCCTACGCCCTGTCGCGTTTCGGCATGCACTCTACCGAGAAGATTCTACTGTTCCTGCTGGCTACCATGGCCTTCCCGGCCGCGGTCACCGCCATACCTGGATTCCTGCTGATACGCGACCTCGGACTGCTTAATACCTTCGCGGCGCTGGTTCTGCCGACACTTGCGAACGGCATGTCGATCTTCATCCTAAAAGGCTTTTTCGACGGTCTGCCGCGTGAGCTTTACGAGGCGGCCGCCATCGACGGCGCTAAGGAGTGGCAGATCTTTATGAAAATCACTCTGCCCATGACCACGCCGATACTGGCGGTCAACGCGCTACACGCCTTTGTCCACGCCTATAACAGTTGGGAGTGGGCACTGCTGGTCTGCCAGCGTCCCAGCCGCTGGACTTTGGCGGTGTGGATGTACCAGATGAGCCAGCAGCTCAGCGACCAGCCCTGGGCGGTCATGGCCGGCTTCGTGCTGGTCTCGATTCCCACCGCGCTGGTCTTCATCGCCTGCCAGAAAATCATCCTGCGAGGCATCGTTCTGCCGAGCATGAAATAGCCGTGCGGAAAATATGAAGGGCAACCATCGACTACGCAAGTCGGATCCGTCCGATCCGTCAAATCCGTCCGACTTCGCGCGCACCCCGCGCCTCGCGCCTTGCGCCCGGCGGGGTAAAGGGGTAAAATTTGACCATTCGTAACCGCGAGGACAGAAAATGTTAGACATCAAACGCATCCGAGATAATTTCGATGAGGTGGCCGAAGGGCTGCGCCGTCGCGGCGCCCCACCAGAGCTGGCTGAACGCGTCCGTGATCTAGATGCCGAACGACGCCGCATGGTGACGCAGGCCGATGAGATGAAAACTTTGCGCAACTCCCGCTCGAAGGAGATCGGCGCACTCAAGAAAGCCGGGCAGGACACCGCGGTCGTGCAGGCCGAAGTGCGCGTTATCGGCGACAATATCGCCGAACTGGATATGCGTTTGCGCGAGATCGAGACCGAGCTGGAAACAGCCATGCTCATGCTCCCCAACGTACCCTGCAAAACCATCCCCACCGGCACCGACGCCTCTGGAAACCGCGTGGCAAAGGTGGTCGGCGAAACGCCTGCCTTCCCCTTCCAGCCGCTAGACCACATCACACTCGGCGAGCGTTTGGGGCTCTTTGATCTGCCGCGCGGCGCGAAGATCACCGGATCCGGGTTCCCCTTGTTATTGGGTAACGGCTCAAAATTGCAGCGTGCCCTGATCCAGTACATGCTCGACATGCACACCGAGCAACACGGCTACACCGAGATGCTGCCACCTTTTGTCGTGAACAGCGCCTCGATGCGCGGCACAGGCCAGCTTCCCAAAATGACCGAGGACATGTACCACTGCGAGATCGATGACTTCTGGCTGATCCCTACCGCCGAGGTCCCGGTCACCAACTATTTCCGCGACGAGATCATCGATCGTCCGCTACCCGTATACCTGACCGCTTACACGCCCTGCTTCCGGCGCGAGGCCGGCTCTGCCGGCAAGGACACGCGCGGCATCCTGCGCGTACACCAGTTCGACAAGGTCGAGATGGTCAAATTCGTGGAACCGGAAAAATCTTACGCTGAACTTGAAACGTTGGTGGCTAACGCCGAGGACGTATTGCAAGGTCTGGGTCTGCATTACCGCATCCTTGAACTGTGTTCGGGCGATATAAGTTTTTCTGCCGCCAAATGTTACGACCTCGAGCTGTGGGCACCGGGACAGCAGGCTTGGCTGGAGGTCTCCTCCTGCTCTAACTTTGAGGATTTCCAGGCGCGCCGCCTGAACTGCCGTTTTCGTGATGCCGCCGGCAAGACACGCCTGGTACACACGCTCAACGGTTCAGGCGTGGCCCTGCCGCGCCTGATGATCGCGCTACTGGAGCAGTGCCAGCAAGCCGACGGCTCAGTTCTGCTGCCGCCCGCGATCCGACCGTACATGCGCGGTCTCGAAAGACTCACCCCGCAGGGTTGAGTCGTGAGCCTATCCCGCAATCACCTTGCGGGCGATCTCGCGAAATGTAGCGGCCGCGGCCGAATTTTCAGCCGACTCGACAATCGCTTTGCCTTCGTCCCCCGAATCGGCGATCATCGGATCTATAGGCACCGCGCCCAGAAACGGCACATGCATCTCCTCCGCCATCAACCGTCCGCCATGCGCCTTCAGTATCTGCGTGACCTCGCCGCACTTTGGGCAGACGAAGCCGCTCATGTTCTCGATCACGCCCAACACCCGCACACCCAACTCCTTGCAAAAATTGATCGACTTGCGCACATCCGCCGCAGCCACCTTCTGCGGGGTGGTCACTATCACAGCTCCTTCCAATTCGGGAATAAGCTGGCAGATGGAAAGCGGTTCATCTCCGGTGCCCGGCGGCACGTCGATCACCAGCAGATCCAGCTCGCCCCAATCCACATCCTCGATGAACTGACGGATCACGCCCATCTTCATCGGCCCGCGCCAGATCACCGGGTCGTCCTGCCCGTTCAGCAGAAAGCCGACCGACAATACCTTCAACCCGCCGACCTCTACCGGTAACATGCCGTTAGGTCCGCCCTCGAGCCGCTGCCCGACCAGCCCCAGCATGATCGGCACACTCGGGCCGTGCAGATCAACGTCCAGCAGACCGACCTTCTGGCCGGACAGCATCGCCGACATGGCCAGATTGACCGCCACGGTGCTCTTGCCGACGCCGCCTTTGCCTGACATCACGATCATCTTGCGCTTGATGCGGCCCAGCCGCTCTTTCAGTTTGGTGTCATCCGGCATATTTGGTTGTTGCGCCTGTTTTCCCGCTGACGGGCATGAGCTGTCCGCGCAAGTCCCACACTGGTTAGGATCACAATCTTTTTGCTCTTGCTTGTCTTCGTTCATTCGGTTCCTCGTTCTTGTTTTTCAAATTCATAAAGCCACATTACTAGCGAAGCTACGCCTCTGTGGTTAAACCCGGATCTTCAAGCCTGCATAACCCTCTTCAACTGTGTTCCCCAACACCTTTGCCAAAAACTTTGTCGCCTGCTCTCCCGTACAGTGACAGGGAATCACACGCGGAATATTATAGCCGAGAAGCGCCGCGCTTGTCCTCTCCAATCGTTCTTGCGGAGCGTGCAGCAAATGCATGCCGCCTAAGACACACCGGATACGCCGCTCACCGGAAGTTTCCACAATATAGTTCAGCGTGTTGACCACGCCGGAGTGACAGCAACCCAGACAGACCACCAGTCCTGCATCCGTTTCAATCCAAAGCGACAAGTCATCGGGAATGCCGTCCGGACACCGTCCGTCTGCATCTTTGAAAAATGGTCCGCCTGTGTCCTCATAATTGGTCACGCGTGGAACAGGTCCGGTCAACCAGATTCTGTCGCTTATCTTCTCTGGGGCCGTGACCCATTTGAGTCGCTGTTCCGTTAACCCGGACACTGCCGTTACCGCGCTTTCAGGCATACCTATCGGTTTGGCGTTCTCATGAATACTGTAACGTTGGCGTAAAGCCGCAGGATGAAGATAGAGCACAGCCAACGGCGCTTTCTTCAACATGTCGCGTAGATTGCCGGAGTGATCGTAATGTCCGTGACTCAGAACAATCGTGCCGGCTTTTGACATCTCGACACTCAGGGCTTTCGCATTGAGTGGCATGGCGCTAGCGTTGCCGGTATCGAACAATATATTTTTGCCGCCAACTTCAATCCATACTGCAAAACCATGCTCGGACGCAAGTCCCTCGGCGGCATGGTTGTCAGACAACACGGTCAGCGAAATACTCTGTTTAATTTCTGAAGGTTTCATAATGCGTTACGACTGGTTTTATGCTGCTTGGCCGTGACTCTGTTAAAACTGATCTGTGCGCAGCATTACAAGCGTGCATGCCTCAACAACCCCGACACCTGAATCCCGCAAGCGTTCTGCCAATTCCGGGTTTTCCGCGCCGGGATTGAAAATTACCCGCGATATGCTCTTCTTGGCTATAATGTCGTCAAACAGTTTTGCCTGATTGCGAGCCGACAAATAGACCGTCACTGTATCGACATTTTCCGGCACATCGCTTACGTTTTTGTAAACAGTAAAGTTATCGACCTTAGCGAGTGAAGGATGCACAGGATAAGGTTTGTGACCCATCTCCGCCAATAATTTTACCGCCTGATAACTGTAACG
>CAZKZI010000024.1:0-29260 GCA_964557205.1 uncultured Lentisphaeraceae bacterium | reverse complement strand
CATTTGGCAGACTCATTGCCCCTACTATGGGAGCATTTACTTTGTCATGTCACACCAGTATCTGGGTCGGCATCGGCAGAGACTGGCCGAAACCGGAGAACATTTCTGTGAATACCGGCACAACGAAAACGACCAGCGCACTGGCGATGATCAGCGCCAGCGCCAGTATAACGGTCGGATATGTCATGGCGGATTTGACTTTGCGCACGAGGCGCGCGGAGGCGTCCATCATGACGGCCAGCCGTTTCAAGACATTGGCGAACTGGCCGCTTTTCTCGCCTGCGGTCACCATGTTGATGTACATGTCGTCAAAGATCTGCGGAAAGTGGCTCAGGCCTTCGGAAAAAGGTAAGCCGCTTTCAATGTTCTCTCGCAGGTGTTTTAGGACATTTTTAAATCCCGGGTGGGCGCACTGCTCCTCAAGCGTGGAAACGGCCACAAGGATCGACATGCCCGCGTTCAGCATGCTGGCGGTTTGGCGGGTGAAAGGGATCAACTCCCTTTTTTTTATTTGTCCGATGCCACTGACGCGTCGCGTCGCGGATTTAGTTTTCGCTTTGGCCATTTTCAGTATCTTTCCGTGGGCGGGTTATTCGCTGCCTGTGACTTCCAGCGCGGCGTGTAATGAGGTTATGCCGTTCTTGACCTTGAGCAACCCCGCCTCTTTAAGGGTAATCATGCCCTCCTTGACGGCTATGTCGCGGATTACGGCTGAAGCGGCGCCTTTGACGGTCGCCTCGCGTATGGCGTCGGTCACAGGCAAGACCTCCATCATAGCGCCGCGGCCTTTATAGCCGATCCCGTTGCATTTTGGGCAACCGCCCGGCGCAAAGATCGTTGAGTCCTCGAAGAAAGAGGGGTCAATGCGGTTGGCGGCTAGAATCTCCGGCTCAACCTCCATGGGCTTTTTGCAGAACGGGCAAAGTTTTCGGAAGAGACGCTGTGCCTGTGCCAGGATCAGCGAAGAAGCTATAAGGAACGGCGGCACGTTCATATCAATCAGGCGGGCGATCACGCCCGAGGCGTCATTGGTGTGCAGGGTGCTGAGCACAAGATGGCCGGTAAGTGCGGCTTTTACCGCGATGTCGGCGGTTTCGCCGTCTCTTATTTCACCTACCAGCACGATGTCGGGATCTTGGCGCAAGACCGAGCGTAGCACGGAGGCAAAGGTTAGGCCTGTCTGCTGGTTGACATGCACTTGGTTAACGCCCGGCAACTGGTATTCCACAGGGTCTTCAGCGGTTACGATGTTGACATCAGGCGTATTGAGATCCTGCAGGCAGGAGTAGAGCGTTGTGGTCTTGCCCGATCCGGTGGGGCCGGTGACCAGGATGATACCGTGCGGCTGTCCGATCGCGAACTTCATGGCTTTGAAGGCGAAATCGTCAAGGCCTAGCGCAGCCAAGCTGGGAGCCAGGTTCGATTTGTCCAAGGTACGCATCACCACTTTCTCGCCGTGGATCGTGGGCAGGATACTGACGCGGATGTCGACCTCTTTTTTCAGGGCTTTTACCTTGAAGCGTCCGTCTTGCGGGTTGCGGCGTTCGGCGATGTCAAGGTCGGACATGATCTTGATGCGCGAGACGATGGCGTTGTGCAGCGAGCGCGGCGGGCTGGGCCGTTCGATCAGTGCCCCGTCGATGCGGTAACGCAGGCGCGAACTTTTCTCCATAGCCTCGAAATGTATGTCGCTGGCCCCGGTGCGGAGCGCTTCGACCAGCATCATGTTCACCATGCGGATGACCGGCGCCTCTTCGGCGGTCTCCAGCGTCTTGTCGATGCTCTCTTCCTTCTGCTGCGGCTCGCTGGAGAACTCGATGTCGGCCTCCGGCACCTTCATGATGTTTTCCATTGCCAGGTCGGGATTTTGTGAATCTCTGGTAGACTGGGCGCGCAACAACGACTCCGCCACGGCTTTCTCGTAAGCCGCCACCGGGATTATGTCCATTCTCAAAACACGCCCCAGTTCCTCTTGGGCCAACAGATCAAAGGGGTCGCCAAGAGCTACGGTCAGTCGGGCACCCAGTTTTATCAGCGGCAGAGCTTTCAAACGCACCCATACATTTGAAGGCGCCATATCCAAAAGTTCGGCAGGTGGCATGAAAGTCGGCGGCAGAACGACAGGCGTGATGTTGAAGTACGCTGCTAAAGACAAAGTCAAGGCCTCGGCAGAAATCAGACCGCTTTGCGCCAGATACTGCTCCAGAGGCATGTTGCCCGCTTCATTCTGGGCGGTCTGCAACTGTTCCTCGCTCAGAACTCCGCGTTGAATCAGTGCGCTCTTAAAATTCTGGTAATGGGTTGTAGGGGTCATAAAGGCTTTTTTTGTAATTTGTTGTAATAATAAAATAGCATAAAAAATGCCAACTTCGCTTTGTTTCTTAAATTAACCATAACAATACGGCACGATTTGTGCTTTTAATTGGGCAAGAAGCTCTGCGTTCTCTGCGGCTATGTGAAAAGGCGCAATTGCTTGTTTTGCGTATCAAAATCGTTACTTTTGTACAAACCTAAACACCTGACAGTCTAAACACCTAAACACCTGCATCCTAGGGGATGCTAATGGTTCAAATTTTGTTGTCGGGTTTTTGGGCGTTAACGGAGTGAATCATGTCTGAGTCCGATCACAAGATGGAAGAGGCGGTCGAATTTTTTGAGCAGATGCTGGTAAGCATGCCGGGAGACCGCACCAGCCTTGAATTTCTGGCGGTTGCCTACGAGCAGACAGGCCAGTCGGATAAGCGCAGGGACTGCCTGATAAGTCTGGCGGAGACTTTGCTGCGAGAAAAGGATTATGATAACGCGCAGATTATTGCAGGGCACTTAAGCACGTTTACGGATTATCCTCCGGCGCAGGCGACTATGTCGAGGGTTTTTGAGGAGGTTCAGGGCCAGATACTCAAGAGGCAGTTTCGTCGGGATGTCGAGGGCCTGGGGTCCGGGGCGTCAATAGAGGTTGCGGATGGAGGTGTCCCGGACGCGAGATTGGCGGTACACGCGCTTTCGCGCTCCGCTTCGGCAGCGGAGATGGATCTGGTCTGGTTGTGGAAAGAGCGTGATTACCTGCCCAAGGAGATGTGCATGGACATTCTGCATGTGCTGACCGAGCATCCGGTGACTGACACTCCGATGTTGATTTCCGCATTGGCGTTGCTGGATGATCATCACCCTGAGATGACGGACTCTCTGATGGAGTCGATGCAGAGGGACTGCGAGATGCCGGCGATACCGATCGGCCTGTTCGAGACCACACCTGCCGCTTCCAAGATTCTGCCTTCGGTTTTTATGCAAGTCAAGGGCGTGGCGCCTTTTGCCTTGATGGCCGAGGAGGCGTTAGTGGCTTTGATGAATCCTTTTAACAAGTTGTTGCATGAGGAGATTTCCGCGCTGACCGGCAGAACCTGCCACTTTTTCCTTGCGCATCCGCAGGCACTTGTGCCAGCCGTTAAAAAGTTCATGTTAACCGCATGAAGCTAGAGAGAGCGGCTTTCAGTTCGGCGCGGGTGTAGGGCTTCTTCAGGAAGCCTTCATAGGCTTCGGACGCGAACATGCGGCTTATTCTATCCTCGTTGTAGCCGGAGATGATGATGGTCTTGAGGGTAGGCTTGCGCAACCTCAAAACGCTCAGCAGCCGCACATTGTCAAGTTCACCGATCTGGGCATCCAGTAAGATCGCTGATACGGCATCTGCGTGTTTCCTGAAGAGCGATATCGCCTCGCGCTTGCTTGTGGCCGCAAAGACCTCCACATTGAGCGAACGTAAAAGTATGGTCGTGGATTGGATTATGGCGCGATCGTCTTCGACCAGCAGCACGCAGGGCGCGAGAGTCGGTAACGGCAAAGCCGCCGTCTTGTCGACGAGTGCGCCAGCTTTTGTTGGTTCTGGCGCGGTGGCTTCCGACAAAGCGGGCGGCAGATCAATAGCTACAGGCAGCCACACACGGAAAGTTGTGCCCTTGCCCAATTCGGATGATATGGCGATCCCGCCGTTGTGGGCGTCTATGATACCGAACACGGTTGCCAGACCTAATCCGCGACCGACGGATTTAGTCGAGAAAAATGGCTCAAACAACCGCTTAATGACTTCTTGTGATATGCCTGAACCGGTGTCGTCAATCTGGAACACGACACCACGACCGAAATTCAAAGTTTGCGTGCTGAAGAAAACGTTGGCGTTCGTCGCATCCATTATATAAGGATAGGTGCTGATGCGAATGTGTCCGCTCGCTCCTCCCATGGCCTCTGAGGCGTTCTTAAGAAGGTTGATGATTACTTTCCAGAACTGGTGCGGGTCGGCATCGACCGTCGGCAGGTCAGGGGTAAGTTTTAGCTCAAGGCTGACATTGGATGCGATTACGCCACCCATGAGTTTTTCCAGGTCTACTACAATCTTGTTGGGGTCTTCACGTTTGAGGGATATGCTGGTGTGTCCGGCATAGGTCATAAGTTCGCGTGCGAGACTCACGCCCTTGCCGGTCGCCTGCTTTATCGTGCTGACAGCCTTTTGCTCTTCGCCTTCCAAGGGGTTTTCCCAGGTTATGTCAATGGTGTTCTGTATGATGGTCAGGATATTGTTGACGTCATGCGCTATTCCTGCCGCCAAGGTGCTTAGGCTTTCCATTTTTTCCACTTTGGCCAGACGCGTCTCCATTTGCTCACGTGTCTCCCGCTCGCGCCACTCTTTGGTCATCTCGCGCATCACAACCAGAGCCAGAAAGTCGTCTAGGCGGCTTATACGGGTCTCGAAATGGCGATAAGATCCGTCTGACTCGCGGCAACAGATCATGACCATCTGGATGCCGTTGGTTTGGAAGGCATCGTCAATGGCTTTGCGCATGGCCTCGCAATCGGTGTCAGGAAAAATAGGCGGTGTTATGGGATGTCCGGACAGCAAGCCTGGAATCGAGTGGGAATAGTCCGGCTGTTTATGGATGGTGACGATATTGGCGTTACGGTCAAACACGCACAGGCAGTCCGGCATGCCTGCTATCAGCGCTCTTTGCTTCTGTTCGTGAGCCTTGATTTTGCTTGTATTCTCCGCTAGGGCTGCGACCATCTCGTTGACGCCATCAGCTAGCACGCCGAACTCGTCTTTTTTGGGCCAGACCAGTTTCGCGCAGTTGCCGTCAAGATGCTTCTTGCCGATTTCCCTGATCTGGTTTGTCAAGTTTGTCAGAGGATTGAGCAAGACGCGGGCTTGCAGCCAGAACATCGGCAAGACAAAGATGATGCCGACGGCAGCGGTGAAGGAGGTCAGCCACCCCAGCGCGATGTGTGCCAACGAAGAAAAAGAGCTGGGCATACGTACGGAGAAAACTGAAACCTCTTTGCCCATGATGTCGTTGACTGGCAACACGGCCTCAAAAATATTCTCGCCCAGATGCCATCTGCCTCCCGAATAGTAGTTGACGGAATCCTTGAATATCGGGGCGATCTTATGGGGTCTTGAGCCGTCACGGTCGTCCAGACGAGGGCTGGCAGTTGGCCGCGGGCGTTCGGACACGGACACATGCATGCCATGCGTGATCGTGTTGATCCGGTTGATCAGAGAGATGCTGTGAAAAGGCGAGCCCAGCAAAACAAAACCATTAACATGGCCTTGCGGATCATTGTGGGGCGCCAAGGCAAAAAATAGAGGCTTGCCATTGAAAATAATCAACCCGGATGCGGGAAAGTTATTCTGGATGGTTGCTGGTAGTGGAGAAAATCCGGAAAAATAAGGCTGTATTTCGTGCTCCTCGACCGGGCGCGTAGCACCGCCAGACTGTAGGAACAAGCCTTTCATGAAGGTGCCGTCAGCATTAAAAAAGACAGCCAGAGTGATCGGCGTTTCACCGGGAGCGTACAATATTTGTTCCCGCAGGAAATCTTCAGGAAGCTCGGTAGTTAACGGCGGCAGTATCTCGGCTACACGGCGAGTCGTGCGCTGAACCGAGATCAGTTCCCCGTACACCACTTTTTTGATGTCGGAACTGATGACCTGTATATTCTTCTCGGCCTGGCGAAGCATATGCACAAGGATGAAGCGCCCACCAAGATAAAACGTTGCCAGAAGCCCCAGCAGCATGCACGCGGTCACAATTCCGAACTGTGTCCGTATGCTTTGGCGCGTATTGGTAAGGGGTTGTTTTCTCATTAAAATAACCGTTCCAGAAGATGTAATATACATTAGCAATTACCAATAGAACCGAACAAGCATTCTTTCACTTCCGGATGGTTTTTTCAAAATCCGTGTCGTAAAGGTTGTGGTCTCGCAAAAACGGTAGACGTAAAAAGCCGGAAAGCATATAATAAAAAAATTGTGAGAATATCTACTAAAGGACGCTACGGGCTCCGCACCCTTATCGATATCGCTATGCATCGCGCTACGGGCGCGGCAACTCTGAACGATTTGGCCAAACGGCAGGATATTTCAGCCAAGTATCTTTGGCAGGTGATCAACCCTTTGAAGGCGGCGGGCATTCTAGGTGTCACCCGGGGGGCGAAAGGCGGTTATTTTTTGGTCAGGCGCCCGGAAGAGATCACAATGCTGGAGACAGTGACGGCTCTGGAGGGTGAGTTGCTGGTGGCCGACTGCTTGGACAACAATATGTTTTGTGAGAAAAGCGACACATGCGTGGCGCGCGCGGTTTGGCAAGAGGTTAACAACGCAGTCGAAAAAACTTTAAAAGGCATTACCCTTGCCGAACTGATCCGCCGCTGTGCGAAGTCTTCAGCGGCCAATAATTATGTGATATGAGTATTGAAAAGATCGTCGATGCTTCTCAGGGTTGGCTTTCCTGCGGCTGAGGTGCGGCGGCGGGTTCGGCGGGTGCCTGAAGAACCTCGGGTTCAGGGGCGGCTTTAGCCGCAGCCGCTTCGGCCATGTCGAACAGTGAGCGTTCCTTCCGCGGCTCGTACCGCGTTATGATCTCGTCAAGCTTGGCGATGGACATCTCGATTGCCTCATCGCCGGTTTTTTCCGCCTTAAGTTTTTCGAGGCGGTTTTTGGCTTCGTCCTTTCGACCGAGAAGGGTCAGCACACGCGCCACACCCATTACGGACTGGGGATAGAGGAAGTGTTCGGCACGGTTCTGTTCGAACTGCTGAAAAGCGGCAAGTGCCTCGTCCAGCCGGTTCAGGCCCTCGAGGGCATGGGCGTGTCCCATCTCCGCAATAGCCCTGAAAGCCTTTGGGGAGCCTTTCTTGAGACAATCATCATAAGTCTGGAGCGCTGCCGCGTAGTTTGAGGCGTCGTAATAGGCTTTTGCCAGACGCAGGCGGGCGGTGTTGGCGGCTTTGGTCGATCCGAATTTGGCCACCACGTTTTCTAAATCTTCCAAAGCGGCGGCTTTCAGGATTTCCTGATTGGCCGCAGCGGTCTTGGCCGCATGGTAAGACCTGAAAGCAAAAACTCCACCAACCAAGACTGCCGCAGTTATCAGGGCTGTCAAAAAAGCGGGCCCTTTGGTTTTCCACCAGTCATAAAGCGGCAGCAGCTCCTCAGGTAGATTTTCCGGGATCGCTTTAAGCAGGGGGTTCTGCTTTTTGGGCGCAGGGCTGGTCTCGGTACTCATTTTTTTGCCTCTAGGGTTTGAAAAAGGCCACAATTATTGAGATTAGACCGTTAGAAAGCAAGACAAAACAGCCGGACATCAGCGTTTTCTGAACAACTTCAATATCACCGCGCAAAACAAGAACGCGGCCACGGCCAGCCCGATCTGGCCTATCTTTTCCAGACCGTGCGCATTGTTTGGAACGAACGCCACCAGCATGGCCGAACCCAAGAACAGCGTACCGCTGATAACGCTCATCGCCAGACATGTGGTCATGCGGCTGAACTGCCGCGCGTACCGGTCAAGATCACGGTGCTGCGACTCGATTCTCAGGACGCCGTCGTTCATATTGGTCAAGAAAGTGTTCAGCGCGGCGGGCAACGCCCTGATCGCGCGTGTGCCGTCGGCTGCCAGTCTGCCCAGTTCGTCACGCATATTGCCCAGCGAGAAGCGGCGCTTGATCGCATCTTTGATATATGGAGAAAGCTCGATCACAAAATACATGTTCGGGGATAACATGCGCACGATACTTTCCGTCATAACCGCCGCACGGCACAGCATGATCAATTGTTGCGGCACGACCAGCTTATGCGTGGCAAGCAGATCCATCACAATCTCCAGCATAGTTTCCACGCGCAGGTCTTCAGCGGGCAGGTCGTAATAAAAGACCAGCAGTTCATGCAGGTCGCGGGCCAGGCGCATCACATCTACATTGTGGCCCGGTTCTGCATACGTCGACAGGATCCGGCTCATACGGACCGCGTCCTTGGTCACGACGGACACGAAAAGGTCAACCATCAGCTTCTGTGTCTCGGGGTCGATCGTGCGCACCATACCGAAATCGAAAAGTCCGAGGGTCGTCTCGGGAAGCACCAGAATGTTTCCGGCATGGACGTCGCCGTTGTAAACCCCGTGCGTGAAAACCTGTTTCGACAATAAAGAGACCAAGCGTTTGGACAACGTGTCGCGGTCGTAGCCCAGTCGGTGTAGCTCGTCGATCCGGTCGATCTTGACCCCTTCCAGCTTTTCAAGGACCAGCACCTTTTCGGTGCACAGGTCTTTGTAAACCAAAGGTATTTTGACGGTGGGGTCGTCGGCGAACATCTTGTGGAACTTCAGCGTGTTGTGCATCTCGCGCTTGAAGTCCAGTTCCATGCGGATCGTCTTGTAAAACTCTTCGACAATGCTGCGGAGATTAAGGTGTCGCATTTCCTCGACATGACGCTCGAACAAAGGTATGAAGCGGCTGATGATGTCAATGTCGGTGTCAATCATCGCCTGGATGCCCGGGCGCTGGATCTTTACGACCACAGCTTCGCCGGTGGCGGCCAGGCGCGCGGCATGTACTTGGGCCAGCGAGGCCGCCCCTAGCGGCTGTTCCGAAAAATCCGCGAAGATCTGATTGAGCGGACATCCGTACTCCGCTTCCACCACCTTGACAGCGTCCGCCAGCGGCATGGCCGTCACCCCGTCCTGCAGTCGTGCCAGTTCGTTGGCGACGCCGTCCGGGAGCAAATCCCGCCGTGTGCTGAGAACCTGGCCGAACTTGATAAACGTGGGTCCCAGCCGCTCGCAGGCTTTGCGCAAAGCAATGCCCATGCATACGGAGGTGTCGACAGCGACACCGGTTTTTTTCATTTCCCGGCGGAGACGCAGCCGGCTCAATATGTAATCAAAGGCACAGCTAAAAAAAACCGCGGCGATATGCCGCAGGCGTTTCGCGTTCCTATATGGTTGCAACCTGCCCAGACGAGTCAAACGCATAATTTCAAAGGTTACATCAACTGCGAATACGATGTCAACAAAAGGGAGACACACAAAAAGGCCGGGTGTGATTTTACTTCGTTGCAATCACACCCGGCGTGATGTCAGGGATTGCCCAATCGGCGATCAATAGGGTATATTAGAACTTTATGTGACATCGAGAGTGGCTTTTGGCCGGTCTTACAGGGAGATTTTATGCCTAATACGATTTTGGTCGGCGCGCAGTGGGGTGACGAAGGCAAGGGCAAAGTTATTGATGTACTTACGGCCCAAGCGGATGTGATCGTCCGTTTTCAAGGCGGCAGCAATGCCGGGCACACGGTGATTGTCGAAGGAAAGAAATATGTTTTGCACCTGATTCCCTCCGGAATTCTGCATGCGGGCAAGCAGTGTGTGATCGGCAACGGTGTGGTTATGGATCCGTTTGATCTGATCAAAGAGATTGAAGTTTTGCGCACGGATGGCATAGAGACCGACGGCCGTCTGTTGATCAGCGACCGTACGCACATGGTGATGCGCTGGCACAGGGAGCTGGATGCCGCAGACGAGGCTCGCCGTTCCGAGAAAACCAAGATCGGCACCACAGGGCGCGGTATCGGGCCGGCCTATGGGGCTAAGATGGGGCGCTCCGGCCTGCGTGTGGGCGACATGCTTGCGACTTCTTTTCTGGATACCGTCAGAGCCCAGGCCGAGGCGGCCAACGAGACCTTGGCCGGCTGGGGCGCGGCCGTGCTGGATGTCGAGGAGATGGCGGCAATTTACCAGCAGGCGGCAGAGACTCTCTCGCCGTATATCACGGACACGGTCGCATATATCAACGAGGCGGACCGGCAAGGCAAAAGCATTTTGTTGGAAGGTGCGCAGGGCACAATGCTGGACGTCGACTTCGGAACTTATCCGTTTGTGACATCCTCGAATCCCACATCGGGCGGTGCCTGTACCGGGTCTGGACTTTCGCCGCGCCGTATCGACCGGGTGGTGGGGGTGATCAAGTGCTACACCACGCGGGTGGGCGGCGGGCCGTTCCCGACCGAGCTAACAGATGAGGTCGGAGAGCATCTGCGGCAGAAAGGCGGCGAATTCGGAGCCACCACCGGGCGACCGCGCCGGTGCGGCTGGTTTGACGCGGTGGTAGGCCGTTATTCAGCTATGGTCAACGGCGTGGACTTTTGGGCCATGACCAAGCTGGACGTGCTTGACGAGCAGCCGGTGATCAAGATCTGCACGGAGTATTTGCGCGATGACGGGGTGCGTTACAACAGTTTTCCGGCTGACACTAGCGTTCTGGACCGCTGTATTCCGGTTTATGAGGAGTTGCCGGGTTGGATGCAGCAGACCAGCCACATCACAAGGTATGAGGATCTGCCGCTTAAAGCACGGGTCTATGTGGAGCGTCTTGTCGAATTGATAGGCGGCAGGCTGGGTATATTGTCTGTCGGTCCGGCGCGCGAAACGACTTTGCGCACCGGGCTGTAATCGCGGATGACCGCGAATCAGGAGTCAGGAGTCAGGAGACAGGAGACGGTGCGATTGTATGAACGGTAAGCCGTAAAAGGTAAACCAGCAACCATTAACCATTAACCATTAACTATAATTGCTGCACACAGGATAAAACCATTGGAAGCGAGCGGAAATAATGTGCCGCGCCATATCGCCATGATCATGGACGGTAACGGCAGGTGGGCCCGGCAGCGCGGCCAGCCGCGGTTGGCCGGGCATGAGGCCGGGGCCGAGACGGTCCGGCGCGTTCTGAACTATTGCCGTGATGCCGGTGTCAGGCACCTTACGCTTTACGCCTTCAGCACGGAGAACTGGTCGCGTTCCGAGGATGAGGTTTCCGGTCTGATGACGCTGCTGGGCAAATTCATCCGCCGTTATAAGCGAGACCTGATCAAACGGCAGGTGCGCCTGCGGGTCATAGGGCGGCGTGAGGATCTGTCCGCGCAGTTGCTGGGGCAGTTGGAACGGCTGGAGCGGGAAACGTCTGGTTTTGAAAGGCAGCTTATCGTGGCTTTGAGTTACAGCGGGCGCAGCGAACTCGCGCGGGCCGCGCGGCTGATCGCGGAAAAGGTCAAGGCCGGCCAGATCGCGCCGGAAAATATCAGCGAAGCGACCGTCACGGAGCACCTGTATGCGCCGGATGTCCCGGATCCGGATCTGATCATCCGCACCAGCGGTGAGATGCGGATCAGCAATTTTCTGCTTTGGCAATGCGCGTACAGCGAGTTTTATGTCACTCCGGTGCTGTGGCCGGATTTTCAGGAGCAGGACTTCAATGCTGCGCTTGAGGCTTATGCGGCGCGTGACCGTCGGTATGGCGGTGTAGGGCAAGAGTGCGGGCAGGAGGTGATGCGGTGATCATTCGCAGGGTTTGCATAGGAGTGTTGGTGGCTGCGGCTTGGTTTTTAGGGTTGTGCTACATGTCAGGTTGTATGTTGTTTGTCGTGCTGCTGCTGATGTGTTGCGCCTGCCAGTATGAGTTCTATAACATGATGCGGCGCAGCGGTTATCCGCTCAGCCGGAATTACGGCATGGTCATGGGCGTCGTTTGGCTGGTCGCCTGTTACGCTTATCCGCCGTATGCCGCGCGTGAGCTGCCGGTGGGTCACCAGTTTGAGACTTTGGTGCTTTTCGCGCTGATTTTTGTGCTGCTTTTAAGGGTGTTGTTTGATGTGCGCATAAAAAAACCGATTGAGCACGTCGGCATCACCCTGCTGGGATTCTTCTATCTGCCTTTCATGCTGAGCTTCTTCATCCGTCTGGCTCAATGGGGTGCGGGCGGCATGTTCGAAATGCCTTGCGCCCGCGGCGGTGTATATCTGGCATCGTACGTGGCGGCAGTGGTCAAGTTCGGTGATATCGGCGGCTTTACGGTCGGTATGCTTATTGGCAGGCACAAGTTTTTTTCCCGCATCTCGCCCAAAAAAACCTGGGAGGGTCTATGCGGCGGCATCTTGTTTTCTATGGCTGCCAGTGTGCTGATGATTTGGGCGGTGCGGCGTTTCTCTTGGCTGCCTCCCTGTCCTTTACGTGAGTTGAGCATGCTGCACGCTTTGGCGCTAGGCTTGGTTTTGGCTCTGGTGGGCGCACTGGGCGATCTGATTGAATCCATGTTCAAACGAGCTTCAGGTTTCAAAGACTCGTCTGGGCTTTTGCATGAATCCGGTGGCATTCTCGACATGTTCGACAGTCTTGTGTTCACGCCGGCCGCGCTCTACTTTTATCTGGCTTGGTTTATCGGACAGGCGGTGTGCGCATGAGGTCGGTGGTAGTACTAGGCAGCACTGGATCTATCGGTAAGAGCACGCTGATGGTCGCGCGGGAATTGCCGGAGGCGCTCAGGATTGTCGGCTTGGCGACGCGCGGCAAGGCTGAGCAGGTGATTGAGCAGGCCAAGCGTTTCGGGGTAGGAGTAGTGGCGGTTGAGGATGCGTCGGCAGCCCGTGAGGCCGAGCGGCTGGCCGCCCCTCACGGGATTGCCGTATGGCCGGGTGCCAAGGGGGTGGCAGCCCTGGCGGCCTTGCCGGAGGCCGATACCGTGGTCTGCGCGTTGGTGGGGCTGGCCGGTTTGCGGCCGGTGCTGGCGGCCATGGAGGCCGGGCATGACGTGGCGTTGGCCACCAAAGAGGTGCTGGTGTCCGCTGGCGAGCTGGTAATGCGGCGTCGCGCCGAGAAACGCGTGAACCTGCTGCCGTTGGACAGCGAGCACAGCGCCCTGTTCCAGTGCCTGCAGGCGCCGGATGCGCAGGTGGCGTGCGTGAGGCAGCCGCAGTCTGAAGAGGGTGTCCGACGTGTTGAAGAACGTATCGCCCGGCTGCTGCTGACAGCTTCGGGCGGGCCTTTCGCGGGCCGGCCGGAACTTGATTTAACGCTAGTCACGCCGGAGCAGGCGTTGGCTCATCCGCGTTGGAACATGGGACGGAAAGTCACGATCGACTCCGCGACCATGATGAACAAAGGGCTGGAGGTTCTGGAGGCAAGCTGGCTTTTCGATATGCCGGTCAGCAAGATAGGGGTGGTGGTTCACCCTGAAAGCATAGTGCATTCGCTGGTCACCTTTGTTGATGGTTCTACGCTTGCGCAGCTTTCGGTGCCTGACATGCGGGTGCCGATCCAGTATGCTTTGACATGGCCTGAAAGAATGACGGCCGCTGTGCCCGCTTTAGATCTGGTGCGCCAAGGCAGTCTGAACTTTTTCGAGCCGGACGAAAAGCGTTTCCCGTGTCTTGGACTGATCCGAGAGGCGGCGTGTAGCGGCGGCACCTTGCCGGCGGTGCTGAACGCCGCTGATGAGGTGGCGGTCGAGGCGTTTCTGGCCGGCCGAATCGCTTTCGACGGCATCTGGCGTACGGTCGCAAAGGTCATGGAGGCGCATAGTGTGCGGCACTGCGACAATTTCGAAAAGGTTTTCGAGGCTGACGCTTGGGCACGCCGCCGGGCGCAGGAATTATGCGCCAGATGAGGTTGTTTATAACAGAGGCTGAACAAGCAAGGAAGAAAGAGACTGTAAATGGAATTAGTGTTTTCGATATTGGCCGGCATAGCTGTGGCGCTTTTATTCAGTCTAGCCATTTTTATCCATGAATTCGGGCATTATCTTGCGGCCAGACTGCTGGGCTTGCAGGTAGATGCCTTCTCGATCGGATTTGGTCCGGCGTTGCTAAAACGCACGGTCAACGGTATCGAATACAAGATCGGCTGTATCCCTTTCGGCGGCTATGTGGCTCTGCCGCAGCTTGACCCTTCGGGCATGGAGAAAGTTCAAGGTGACTCGACGGACAAGAATGAGCGGCCGTTGCCGGACATACCGCCTTGGAAAAGGATCGTGGTGTCTTTCTCGGGGCCTTTCGGCAATCTCGTGTTGGCGGTACTGCTGGCTTACGTGATCTTTTTCTCGCCGGGGGCTAAGACCGGCGTGGTGGCCGCGCGCGTCGGCGGTGTCGAGGAGGATTCAGAAGCCTGGCGATCCGGCTTGCGTACGGGTGACCGTATTCTCAGCGTCAACGGTCAGAAGGTCGCGACGTGGCATGACATGCAGGTTGAAAATCAGCTTTCAGGGGAAGAGGGCGGGGCTTTGTTCACGGTTCAGCGCGGCGCGGAAAGGCATAAGCTGGCATTATCGTTCCAAACCAACAACATTTTCGGCTTGCGTTTTCTCGCGGGGGTCTACCCGGAAGTCCGTTGCAAGCTTTCTGAGATTATACCGGGCACGCCAGCGGAAAAGAGCGGGCTTAAGGTCGCCGATGTGGTGCTGGCGGTTGACGACGTGCCGGTTCTGGGCGCCTATCACTTTGCCTCAATCATCTCCAAATACGGCAGCTCTCCGGCGGCTTTGCTGGTCCAGCGGGGTGCTGAGCGCCGCACGATTAAGGTGACTCCCGAATATGTCGACACCGAGCGGCGTTTTCTGATCGGAGTGCGCTGGCAGGACGACATCGGGCAAGTGAAGCCGTGGATGATGTACAGCGAGCCGTGGTCTCAGCTCAAATGGGATTTCATGGCCGTCAAGCGGGTTTTGGAGGCGGTTTTTAAACCCAAGTCCAAGGGCGAGTTTAAGGCGGTGGCTAAAAATGTGGGCGGTCCGATTGCGATCGTCATGGGGCTGTATGACACGGTACGCGGCAACATGATGGACGGTATCGGGTTCTTGCGCATGATATGTGTGAATCTGGCGATCCTGAATCTCTTGCCCTTCCCGGTTTTGGACGGCGGGCATATAATGTTCGCGCTTTATGAGATTATCACCCGGCGCAAGCCGCATCCCCGAGTGGTTGCCGCTCTGGTGAATGTGTTCGCCGTGCTGCTGATCGGTTTAATGGCGCTTTTGGTTTACAGTGACATAGCGAAAAGAGTCAAGTCGGGGCGCGTCATGCGGGCGGCCGCTAAGGCGGTCGCAGAAACCGAAAAATGATGAGCGAACGTAAAGAGACCCGCCGCATTATGGTGGGGCCGGTAGCTGTCGGCGGGGGTGCTCCGGTCAGTGTGCAGACTATGGCCAAGGCCGATCCTCACGATGCCGAGGCGTTGTTGCGTCAGATCGGGGCTGCGGCGGATCTGGGTTGCGATATCATGCGCTTGGCCGTGCCGGATCAGCAGGCGGCAAAAGTTTTTAAAGCGGTACGTGCCCGGTCTCGCTTGCCCTTGGTCGCGGATGTGCATTTCGACTATCGTCTGGCCTTGGCTTCGTTGGCGGCCGGAGCGGACGGGTTGCGGATCAACCCCGGCAACATCGGTGGCTCTGAACGTGTCAAGGCCGTGGTCGCGGCAGCTCGCGAGCGGAAGGTGCCGATCCGCATCGGCGTTAATGGCGGTTCGCTGGAGCGTGACATTCTCGACAAGCACGGGGCGGCAACGGCCGAGGCGCTGGTTGAGAGTGCGCTACGGCATGTGGCTTATCTGGAGGCCGAGGATTACCGCGAGATCAAGATATCGGTTAAGGCGTCAGATGTTCCGCGGACGCTGGCGGCGTACCGTATGCTTGCGGGAAAGACGCAATACCCGTTGCATCTGGGGGTAACCGAGGCAGGCACTTTGATTCCCGGCACTGTCAGATCCTGCGTGGCCTTGGGGGCATTGCTGATGGATGGCATCGGCGACACGATACGCGTTTCCTTGACTGATGTGCCGGATAAGGAAGTGCGTGTGGGTGTCGAGTTGCTGCGTAGTCTGGGAATGCGCGCGCCTGGGGCTACTGTCACGTCGTGCCCGACCTGCGGCCGCACCAAAGTGGATGTGGCGGAGGTGGCGGCGCGAGTCGAGGCGCGGCTGGAAAAATTCTATCGTGAGCACCCGAAGGCTGCGCGCCCGCATGTGGCGGTGATGGGGTGTCTGGTAAACGGACCTGGCGAAGCTCGGCATGCCGACATCGCCGTTTCCGGCGGTGATGGCAAATTCACCCTGTTTGTCTGCGGAAAACGAGTAAAGTCGTTGCCGAAGTCAGAAGCGATAGAGGCAATTTATGAGACGGTGGCAAGCTGGGGAAGTCGAACTCCGTAAGGCAACTTTTACAGCCCCATGTCTTTAGTCTCCGCCTCCAGCAGTTTCATGGCGTCGGCATCGTTCGCCGCCTTTTTGAGTGCTACCCGGAAATAGCGCTTCGCTTCTTCGCGGGCTTGTTCGGCCATGACCTGATCGGGTATGGTGCTGAGGATGTTGGCGATGCGGTTGGCATTGCGCCCCAGAAGCCATTCGCGACTGTAGGCTATGCCGCTGGTCGGGTCATACTCCTCTTCCTGGTCGGAAGTGATCCAGGCGTTCATGAACTCCCGAAAATATTGCACTGCGTCACGCGGCTTTTTTTGAGCCATGGCCCGGTGCGCCTTGACCTTGGATATGGACATGTCGTGCCATGTCTTATCCTTGCCGGGTATACCCTTCTCCAGCATTTTGATCGCCTGGTCGAAATTGTCGGTTATGAAAGCGCCGTCGAGGACTTTGACCTTCACGGCGTTGATGGTGAACTCGTCTGAGCAGTCAGCCACTATGCGTTCGCCGACGGCGCAGAGACTGCGTATCATCTTCAAGTCTTCGACCATCGCGTAGAAATAGCGGTCAAACAGATTTCCCACCTGTATCGGCGAGACTTTCGCGTTCAGCAAAGCGTCCAGCCGTTCTGGCAAGACCTTGCGGTTGGCGTTTACGCCTGTCTCCACCCATACCCGCGAGGCATAATTGACTGCGTTGTGCTTGCCGATGGCATTGAATATTACCTGTTTGGCGCACTGTTCCAGCAGTGCCGTCTTGTTGTTGTTCTGTAAAGCTACGAAAACCATCCGTGTGATCTTGAGCAGTTGTTCGTCAGGCAACTGCTCGACGCAAGCGGTGAAGGCCGGCGTGACGGCCTCATAGGTCTTGTCGGCCAAAGCACAACGCATAGACAAGGTCACAAGCATATTGCGGAGAGGGGCGGAATCGAGATTCTTGCTCTCGATGTAACGTATGGTGTTCAGTGCCAGATCGTAGTGGCTTCCATCCACCAAGCCGCTCAAGGCGCGTTGGAGTATAGGCGTCGCCTCATCGATTTTAAGTTTGGCCAAGATGGTGTCGACGCACTCTTTTGTGGCTTGATTGTCTTGCTGGGCCACGACAGCTCCGAGTTTCCAGCTCAGAACCTGCCCGTGCAGTTCTTCGGGTAGGGACTTTTCAAGGGTCATCAAGCTGTCGGCCCATTTCCGGATCGCCGCGTGATCCTGGCGTTGCTGGTAATACTCGTAAACACGTCCGAAAACCGGTTTCGCGTTATGAGGTGCTTTTTCCCAAGCGGACAGAACCATTTCCTGAACCTTTTCCACCTCTTCTCGCACAAGCATCAGCTCAACCTTCAGCTCGAAAAACCGCTTATAATGCCAAAGGTATTTTTTGTTGTTTAGACCCCGTTCCAGAAAGGCCATGGCCAGATCCTCCTGGCCGTCTATGTAAAGTTCCTGAACTCTTTTCAGATACTCATCTATTTCGCGCACCAGCATGGTTTCGCGGATCGCGATTCTTTCCGGTGAAGGGCCGCAACCGGCCACCATGAAAACCACCGCCATCAAGCACAAAACACAGCGAAAAAAAGAAAAAGGAATTCGTTTCGACATCATCACAATAATCTCCACACATGTTTAATAGTCATTACTATACAGACCTCCCGCTCTGTTAGGCAACTGAAAAGCGCAGAGGAGAGCGATTAATAATCGTCAGGTGTGCAATAACTTAGGATTGTCTCACGCGGGCAATCAAAGTAAATTAGGGGCCTAACCAGAAACGAATTGAATAAAAGGTTGTGGATTATGAAGAGAGTCTGTTTGGGGTTGGCGGCAATGGTGGTTGTTATGACAGGATGCCGGTTTGGGCTGATCAATAATAAAGTTTCGTCAGCAGTGAATGCGCCGGAAGGACTGACAGTGGAATATATGACGGATCCCGTCGGACTCGAGACGCAGTTGCCGCGCCTGAGCTGGAAGCTGCAGGCGGCTGATGTCTCGGCCCGTGATTTATTGCAAACCGGCTATCATGTGCTTGTCGCATCATCGTCAGACAAGCTGAGACGTGATGAAGGCGATCTCTGGGACAGTGGGCGGGTGGTATCCGCGCAGTCGCTGAATGTCGTTTATCGGGGCAGACCGCTTAAAACGTCGCAGCGTTGCTATTGGAAAGTCCGCGTGTGGGACAACCTTGGCGGCGGGCCTTCGGCTTGGAGCGGCGTGTCGCGCTGGATCATGGGGGTGGTGCGTCCTGACGACTGGAAGGCCGAGTGGATCGGTCCCAACGCCGTTACGCGTCCGGACTTCGACTTGCGCGGCGCAAAATGGATATGGCTCGGCGACGCGGAAAGCCTGGATAAGGCTGCGGCCGGTAAGCGTTATTTCCGCAAAGTGTTCGAAGTTCCGCAGGGTGCCGGTGGCAAGCCGGTCACCTTGGCAATCACCGCCGATGACGAATATGACGTGTTCATCAACGGCGAGCTTGCCACCAAGACATGGGGGCACCTGAACAAGTGGCGCTGGATGCGTTTTGTCGATGTTTCGAAATTTATTAAACCGGGACGCAATCTGATAGCGGCCATGGTTAAAAATTCCAGCCCGGGTCCGACCGGGCTGCTGGCGTTGCTGGAATTCACCGACGGGCTGACCGTGGTCACGGACAATAGCTGGACGGCCGTGGCGAGTGCTTCGGATGGTTGGAACGGCAAGGCAGAAGGTTTTGATGCGCCGGGGTGGCGGCAGGCGGCGGTGGCAGGCGCGCCCGACTGCGAGCCGTGGGGCAAGATCGTGCGGCGGCAGGAGACGGTTTCGCCCGCGTTCGAAAAAAGGTTCAAGGCGGCGAAGCGCGTCAGCCAGGCCACACTGCACATCACGGGGCTGGGATACTATGAGGCAAGCCTGAACGGCACGCGCATCGGAAACAAGGTCCTCGACCCTGCACCGACCAAATTCGACAAGCGGGTGCTGTATTCCACCTATGAGCTGTCCGGCATGGTCAAACGAGGCGACAACACGATTAAAGTGCTGTTGGGGCATGGCTGGTACGATGTGCGCAGTGTCGCGGTATGGAATTTCGACAACGCCCCTTGGCGCGATTTTCCGCGCATGATCGCGCAGCTCGATATGGTATACACTGACGGCACACGCGAGACCGTGGTTTCCGACGGCACATGGCGTCAGGTGGCAAGCCCGGTGGGGTTCGACTGCATCCGCGAGGGCGAGGTGATCGGCATGGCGCCGCCGGCGGAGCCGGAGCTTGAAAAGACCGAGATTATGGCCGAGATCGTTCCCGCGCCGGCCGGTCGTCTGACGGCCTCGGCCATGCCGCCGAGCGTGATCGCGCAGGAGCTTAAGCCGGTGGCTGTGCGCGAGCTGCGCGCAGGAGTTTGGCTGGTGGATTTCGGGCAGAACATGGCCGGCTGGATCAGGCTTAAGGTCAAGGGACAGAGCGCGGGCGATGTGATCACTGTGCGTTATGGCGAAAAGGTCAATGAAGACGGCTCGCTCAGCCTTAAAGGTACCGACGCGCACTTCCGCTACCCGGCATCATTCCGCGTATTGCCGGGCGGCTGGTTCCAGGTCGACCGCTTTGTGTGCGACGGCAGTAAAGAGCAGGTGTACGAGCCACGTTTCACCTACAACGGCTTCCAGTATGCCGAGATTCACGGTCTGAATCAGGCACCCACGGCTGAAAACGTGACGGCTTGTGTCATTCACACCGACTTCAAGCGCGCGGGGTCGTTCGAATGCGAGAACGCCTTGCTGAACAGGTTGCAAGACGCCACTATCTGGACCTACCAGAGCAATTTTGTGAACGGCTACCCGACGGACTGTCCGCATCGTGAAAAGAACGGCTGGACCGGCGACGCGCAGTTGGCTTCGGAACAGGCGATGTATAATTTTCAGAATGTGGCAGCCTACAACAAGTGGATCGCCGATATAATGGATGAGCGGCGCACGGACGGCAACTTTGCGGGGATCATCCCTACCAGCGGATGGGGATATAAGTGGGGTAACGGCCCAGCCTGGGACAGCGCCTTGATGGTGATACCATGGATGTTGTATGTCTACCAGGGTGATTTGCGGGCGCTTGAGGTCGCCTATCCCGCCATGGTCAAGTATGTTGAATACATGACCTCGCGCCGAACCGTCGAGGGATTGCTTAAACATGGTTTAGGCGACTGGATTCCTGTGACAAGCAAGACTCCGGTAGAGGTGACCTCAACCGGTTATTACTATCTCGACGCGCAAATCGTGTCACGCGTGGCGGAGTTGCTGGGCCATCAGGATGAAGCGCAGCGCTATGCCGAGCTGGCCGCCTCGATCCGCGAGGCTTTCAACGAGCATATCTACAAGGGTGACGGCTTATATTCGATCGGCAGCCAGACGGCGCAGAGCTGCGTTTTACATCAGGGCCTGGCGCCTGATTCCGAACGTGTCAAGATCGAGGACAAGCTGGTGGAAGCAGTGCAGAAGACCGGGCTTATGCCGGATTTCGGGGTCTTGGGCTCCAAATACATTTTTCGTTCGCTCAGCGAGGCTGGGCGCAGTGACCTGGCCTTCAAAATGTTGTGCCAGGACGCCCATTCATCTTTCGGTAACTGGATCAAGCGTGGCGCCACGACCTTGTGGGAGGATTGGAACGAGGGCGCGTCGCGCAACCATATCATGTTCGGTGACTTTTCAGCCTGGTGCTACCAGTATCTGGGAGGCATAAGGCTGGACGAAAAGGTCTCGACTGTTGCGGAAAAGGTTGATCCGCAGTCAGTGGCTTTCAAGAGTTTCATCATCAGGCCTGAACCGGTGGAGGGGCTGGGATGGTTTAAAGCCGAACACGATTCGGCCTATGGCATGATACGCAGCAGTTGGAAAAAAGAGGGCGGCAAGTTTTGCCTGGAAGTGGAAGTGCCGGTCAATACCGCGGCAACGGTGTATCTGCCGGTCAAGCCCGGCACGGAAGGGGTTGAGGCGGATGTCGAGCCGTCGGCTACTGACGGTGATCGCATGGCGTTTAAAGTCGGCTCAGGCCGTTATTCATTTACCGCGCCGCTTCGCTAGAACATGTCTTTGTAGAGAAAGCACTCGATCTTGGCCTTGTTCTTGAGGCCATTGAAGAAGGTTTCCACGCCGGCATTGAATTTTGATTTAAGGATGGCGTCGGTTATGCGCTTACGGTTGATGTCGACATGTTTCAGCAGAATGTGCGAAACCCTGACGGTCTCCGGGACTTCCGGGGTGGATCCAGTCGCTGCGGTGTGAGGGGTGCGCGAGGTAACTTTGATCAAATGAAAGCCGAAGCGTGTATGCACCACCGGGCTGATCTCGCCGACTTTCAGCGCGAAGGCCGCATCCTCGAAAGGCTTTAACATCTTGCCCCTGGTGATCTCGCCCAGATCGCCGCCCTTTTTTGCGGAGTGGCATTCCGATACGGCGCGGGCGACATCCGCGAAATCAGCGCCGTCCAGCACTTGCTTACGGATATCATCCATTTTGGCGCATTTCAGTTCATTGGTCGCTTGTAACATTGATACCGCATCGGCCACTTCCTTGTCGCTGATCTTTAACTTGTTCCGCACGTTCAGGTTTAGCAGTTTGTCGATAACCGTGCCGTCTTCAAACTCGCGGCGCATCGTTGACTCGTCCATGGGGCCTTTCAAAAAGAAGTCGTTGGTGGTCCAGTTGCGCAACTGCAAGGTCTTGGCCAAAGCCCGCAGTCCCGCATGGCGGTCCGCTTCGCTCAAGGATATCTTTTGTTTTGTGGCCTCTTCCAGCATCAGGGTCTTGAAAACAAACGCATTGATGGATTTGCGGCGAAAGTGTTCTTTGGCCTCGTCCATGCGGTTTGCAGGAATTATCAGGTGGTTGGTTTCGACATCATCTTTGAGAAACCCCATGGCTCTTTGTTCCATTTCAGCCCATGTGAGGGGGGTGCCGTTGACCATGGCGACCACATGCTCGGGGGCGGGCTCCTGGCTTTGAGCCGCCGGGCTGGAAGTGGTTTTATCGATCTTCTTTCCGCATCCGCACCATAAAACGGTTCCGGTTAATGTTAAAGACAAAAGTAACGTGATGAATCGCATGTTTTTTTCTCCTTAATAAAACACCTAGAAACAGAGACCATATAATACGGCAAGCGGAAGCGGTTTTCGAGCGTGAAATTATTTTGCTTTCACGTCATGTCTTGGCCTAGCAGAACGTCCAGCGCCTCTTTGCTGTTCTGAGCCGCCAGCAGCCTTGACATACCACGCTGTGACAGCGACTGCCGCAGGGCAGCTTTGACCGCTGCCGCCTCTTGCGCCGCTGAAAGGGGGTAAAGCACCAGCGCGCATACCCTGCACACCTGGTCGCTGTCGCAGACGACGCCGGCGGCGCTGATGCCGACAGCGGCAACCATGCGGTACACGTGTCGGGTAGCCATACTGAAAAGAGCCGCCTCATTTTCAATCAGTTCCAGTCGCAATTCATTCTGCTGCATTTCAGCGCGGATGTTATCGGCACTGCTGACCGCGCCAGCGCGCGCGCACAAGGCTAGCAGCATGGGTAAGGCCTGCTGCTGGTCCGGCGGTGCGAAGTCCATCGCGATGCTAGGCCATTGCAGGCAGGATGCCAGCGGAGAAGCTGTCGTGGCACGTGCGCCAGTTCTATCGCCGCCTGCGGCATTGGATGCTCCGCCAGATTTATGCCCGGGACCGGCGTTCAGCACCGCGTACATGTCATCCGCTGTCTCGCAGGCGAGCAAAGCGGATCGGCCCCTCTCGTCCAGCATGCGGCAGATCTGGGCGATCAGTTGCAGTTGCGGGGTGGCTGCGTTGTCCGGTGCCAACACCAACACCACGATCCGCGTTGGAGATCCGTCAGCCGCGTCGAAATCGAGACCCTCTTGCTTGAGACCTATTGCGCAGACCAGACGCGCTACCGCATCAGTGCGCGCATGCGGGATGGCAACCCCGAACTCCAGTCCGGTGGAGAGTCCCTGCTCCCGTTCGTAGACCGCCTGGACAGCGCTTTCGCGATCCATCACCAAACCGTTATCGTACAGCAGCGTGACCAGTTCAGAGATGGCGCCCTGCTTGGTGGTGGCAAGCAGTCGCGGTTTGAGGGTTCCGCGCATGAAGCGGTTTTTAAGCATCGCGGCGGATGAAGCGGCATCGGAGACCGTCTCGGCCTGCTGCATGTTCTTCCGCAGCAAAATGTCGTCAAAAGGCTTCTGGAGTTCGCGCAGACTCTGCTCCAGTCCTGAAGAAAGTTCCATCATTACCGCATTGACCAAAGGCATTTCCCGTTCCGAACATTCAAAAGCCACCTCGCCCCCTTGGCTTTTCAGGTGTATGACCTGTGCCTCGCGGCTGATCCTGTAGAGGGCCTGAGAGCGGTTTAGGCGGTGCGCGTAGAAGCCGTCGTCCTCGAAAATTTCCACCGCGCGATTTATCATGAGCAAAGCCGCCTGGTGGCTGGGGAATCGGAAGACGGTCTTGACTGTGTTCGGGACAGGAAGTTGCCGCCGCGTTCCCGCGCCGCTGTGCGCGAAAGCCCGCTCTGCCAAGGGCGGCCCGGCAACACAGGTCAGCGCCACCAGCAGCGCGGCGCTTAAAATCAGAGCTGGCGGCAATGGTGTCATGAGCATGACGGCCACCAGCATAGCCAGTGATATTTCGCCGCGCGGCAATGTCACCAAACTCATCCGCAGGTATCCCAGAAGATCCAGCCCGGAAAACACGGCGGGCAGGACGCAACCAGCGGTTTTCGCCAATATGGTCCCGGTGACAAATAGCATGACACCGGCGATCACCGCAGGTTCATGTAAGACGCGCGGGTCAATCTGCATGCCTGCCACCGTGAAACAGGCGGGTATCAGTACAACGCTGACAAAATCCAGACGCTCGCGGATCTCATGACGCAGGTCGGTCGTTGAGAAGACAAGTCCCATGGCGTACGCGCCGGCGATGACCGAAAGACCCATTATGCCCATTATGCCTCCGGCGAACAGCAGGCAGGCGGCAGAGACCGCAAAGGCGCTGGTGAAGTTCTTCTCGCGCAGCGCCAGATTGTTCACGAAGCGGGCGATCGGGAACCCGCACAAAAAAACCAGCCCCACGCCGATGCAGGTACGCAGAGCCATGGAGGACATCAAACGCATGCTCATGGCTGTTCCTTCGGCTGCCGCCGCCAGCATCCCGGAAAAAACTGTAAAAACGAACATGCCGGCTGCCGTGTCGGCCGTGGCCGCTGTAAGGGCAACCGAACCGACAGGCGACTCCAGCCTCTGGCGCACCGCCAGCAATTTGGCCAACACGCCGAGCGAAGTAACCGAAACCGCCGTGCTGACCAACAAGGCCTGCGGGGTCAGCCAGTGCCAAGAAGTCGATCCGCCCAGCCCGACGCCTTGTACCAATATGGCGAGGGTGACCAGGAAGCAGAACACAGATCCGCCCAAACTGGCAGCGATGCCTGTTTTACGCGCGTGCCATAACTGCCGGATATCCGTATCGAGACCGGTCAGGAAGAAGAAGACCAACAGCGAGATGGTCACTATACCCGCGACAGGGCTTTGCGCACCGAAAAAGCTCAAGGAGTCACTCATCAGCCCATCGGGGAACAGTGGTATTGCCAGCCCGCCAAACATGTAGGGGCCGATCACGACACCGGCCGTGAGTTCACCCAACAGTCGCGGCAGTTGCCAGCGGCTGAAGAGGCGCCCACCCATTTTGGCGGCAAAGACCAGCAAGCCGATCTGAAGGATGAAACGGGTGGAAGGCATAATCGAGACATGCAGGGTTTTGCCGTTGTCGCCTGCGCAGGCCGCGGCCGCGCAGAAAGCCAGACATATCGCCAGCGCCAATCTTTTACGCATAAAGCGAGCCCTTCTCAATTCAGCCGTCGGCACACTCAGGTTTTCACTGTCTAATTATATTAGCAGTGCTGCCGCCGCGGCACAAGCTCGCCCTTTCCGCATAGTCTGGATACGCATAGGTGCCATTCTGGTAGTTGGTGAGTAACAGGTTGCCTGAGGCATCCCGCCCCGTAACGTAATCGGGCGCGATCGGGATTTTCCCGCCGCCGCCCGGCGCGTCAATCACATAGGTCGGCACAGCGTAGCCGCTGGTGTGGCCGCGCAGTCCGCGTATGATCTCCAAGCCTTTCGACACGGGGGTGCGGAAATGCTCGGAGCCGGAGATGGGGTCGCATTGGTAGAGATAGTATGGCTTCACACGCATCTTCATTAGATTATGAACCAGCCGCCGCATCACATCTGTATCGTCATTTATGCCTTTCAGCAAGACCGTCTGCGAGCCGAGAGGTATGCCGGCATCGGCCAGCCGGTTGCATGCCCGCACAGTTTCGAGACAACATTCGTCAGGGTGCGTGAAATGCAGGCTCATCCACAGCGGGTGATACTTGCGCAAGATGCGCGTTAGCTTGTAGGTGACGCGTTGCGGCAAAACCGTCGGCACCTTGGTGCCGATGCGTATCACCTCGACATGAGGTATGGAGCGCAGGTTAGAGAGGATGAACTCCAGGCGCTCATCGCTGAGTGTGAGCGGATCACCGCCCGACACCACCACATCGCGGATGCCGGGGGTGCTTCTGATATAGTCGAAGATAAGTTGCAGACGCCTTGCGCCGGGCGTGATCGTGCCATGCCCGACCATACGTGAGCGGGTGCAGTAGCGGCAATACACTGAGCAGAAACCCGTGGCCAGCAGCAACACGCGGTCAGGGTAACGGTGTATCAGCCCGGGCACCGGGCTTTGCCCCTCTTCATCCAAGGGGTCATCCGTCTCGCCCGGACAGCGTCGCATCTCGTAGACGGTCGGTATGACCGAACGTCGCAGTGGCTGGTCGGGATCTGTGGCAGACACGAGCCCCATGTAGTGCGGGGTCACGGCCATCGGCAGCATGTTGCCGTTCAATTCCAAGGCGGTCTCCTCGGCCGCGGACAGGCTGATCATTCCGCGGAGTGTCGCCAGGTCTCGAATGCGGTGGTTGATCTGCCAGCGCCAGTCTGCCCACTGCGTGTCGGTGGTTTGCGGAAAGAAACTTTTTTGGAACGCACGGCACTGGGGGTTTATCCTGAGGCTGCGGTTGCGGGCCGGGGCTTCGGGAATAGCGGTCAGGCGCGGTTTTCCGTCCGCTACCGGGACGGATAGAGTTAGAAGAGGGGGCTCTCCTTGTGGAGGCTCCTCATCCTGGTCGACCAGGTCTAAAGTCAACTGCATCGCGTGCGCAGGCACACTGTACACAGCAAACTCCTTCTCAATATATGTGCAGACCCGTTTTCTCACGACACACTTGGTACGCTTAGGGTCTTTTCGCCGCACATATACGCCTCTTTGACTGACTTGTCAAGTGCCGGAAGGAAAACCACAAAAAAATTTCGCATTCTATGTGATTTTGTTACTACCCGGGTCGTCAGGATTCAGGACGAGAGACTCGGCAAGGTCAGTCCGCGAAGAGGGCGGGCAAGGTCTGGTAGAGCAGGGCATCGTCGAGGGCGAAAAAGGCGAAGCCCGGCAGTCCGCGCGCGCGGATCACGCTGATCTGCCGCGCGGCAATGGCGGCGTCGACCTGGCTTTCGTCGGCCGAGACGCCGATGCCGGGGATCAGGTTGGCTTTGTCCGGCGGCAGGCTTCGAAGTCCCTCATCTAAAAGCGCCGCGAAAACCTGCGGGTCTTCGGTATAGATCATCGGACAGAGCGCGTCGACCAGACCTTGGCGCAACCACTCCGGCCACTCCTGTCCGCAGACGGCCGCCGCCGCAGGGGTCGGGAACACGGCCGCCGTGAAGAAAACTTCTTCTTTCTGGACGCGCACGGCATCGCGGGCCTGGCGCACGAAATCCGAGATGACCTTTTTACGGAAGGCGTCGAATGCCTCGGTTTGCTGTCCGTCGGCCAGCACGTCGGCAGGCCAATTGGTGACACTTGCGCCAAGATATTTCTCAAAGGCGCGGTGCGTGGCGGGGGCGTAGCAGCCCGCGCGTTCGGGGTAGCGCACATAGTCGAGGTGAATGCCGTCGACACCGAGTTTCAGCAGGGAGCGCATGCCGTTGATCAGGAGTTCGCGGTTTTCCGGGATAGAGGGGCAGAGCCACGGCAGCTCGCGACCATCGGCGGCGCGCATAAGACGGCCCTCCTGCGAGAGGCGCGCGATCTGGTCGGCAGGCAGACCGTCGAGGTTCCAGCAGGTGACCCAGGCGTGGATGGAGACGTTGTGTTGCTTTCCGGCGGCCACGGCTTTTAGCGGGGAGTCTGATTGCTGGTTTTGTGTGAAGCGGTTTTGGCCGGCGTTCTGCCAGTGGATGAAGAGTGTGTTGACGGCGTTGCTGGCGAGCAACGGCATGAGGCCGGCCCAGCCTTGAGGGTGGCGCGAAGCAGGACCGGTGTGCCAGGCGGCGCGGATCTCGCCGGGGCGGCGGGCGATGTTCGGTGCTGATCCGGAGAGGGGGGGTGCGGTTGACACGACGGCTGGGTCGAGGCGCGCGAGGACGGCGCGCAGCAGACTGACTGCCGTCGGGGTGGCCAGCGGCGGTACATGGGCGAACCATGCGCCGCGGCCAGAGACGGCACAGGCTGGGATGTCGGTGACTCGTCCGGTGTCGTCGATCAGGCGGGCGACGGTGATAGAACCCTCCATGCCCGCGGAGAAGGGCGGCAGGACCCCGTTGGTGGTATGCGGCACACGCGCGGCGGCACCTGGCAGGAGGTTGGTGTCGCAGGCCATGGCGGTCCATTCCTGTCCGGGTTGGACACCTTGCCAGGGGCCGGGGCTGACACCTACAATGGCTCCGAGCGGTTGCAGGGGATTGTAAAAAACGATTAAGCGGCCGCCACTTTTTACGAAGCGTTCGAGGCGCGCGACTTGTTTCGGCGGTATAGCTGGAGCATAGGGCAAAAACAAAAGGCTAAAATTATCGAGGCGGTCGAACGAGTCGTCAAGCACAGCGTACGATATACCGGCTTTAGCGAGCAGCCGGGCGCAACGGTCGGCCAGCATGGCGGCGAGGTTGGCTTCGTTCGGAGCAGAAAGTTCTGTGGCGCGGATGACTGCGACAGTGTCGGTGCGGGCCCTGACGGTGTGCAAAGTGATACTTGCTGTGCCTGCCGAACGTTGCCAGGCCGAGAGGCGCAAGGCGGATGCTTTGCGCAGGTCGGCAGGGTCATCTTCTGGCTGGAAGAGGCCGAGCGGCAAAAAGATGGTTTGGCGGGGCCGGGTCGGGACGGGCAGGACGCAACCGTACCAGCCAGGACCGGAGCGCAGGTGCAGCGAGAGGCTGCGGATGGGAGCGGAGTCCGGGCAGGAGATCACGATTTCGAGTGACGTGGCGGTTTTCGGAATGCGGGCGGAGAGTTGGATGTCCCAGAAAACGCGGTCGGTATCGTTCGTGAAAACAACCGGCAGGGTCAGGCCGGCAGACGTCACTGTCAGCGGGGGTGCGTCGGGCGCCGCGTCTACGGCGGGAAGGAAAGGCGGCAACAGGGTTGTGGTACCGGCATGTATGAGGGAGGCTGTCGCGGCGCAGATGAGTGAAAGTGTGGCGAGTCGCGTCGCTTTCATGGTTACGCTTATTCCCATTCGTAGGAGGTTTCGTTCTTGGCGGCCGCGGGCGTGGTGGCAAAATCCTGATGGGGGCTGAACTGCCGGAAGGCCGAGACAGCAGTGGTCTCGGCGGATTCCGGGTAGGCGGGATAGAATGTTGAGGCGGGTTTGTTAGCCGGGATCTTGTTATGCGGGATGTTATCGACGGGAATCTGCTGGAAGGGATCGATCATTTTTACCGGATGGTTGGCGTCGGTCGCTGCGGCCGCAACTTTTTTCTGAGGCGGCAGGACGGTTTGGTGGGGGGCCTTGCGCTTGTGGAAGATGCTCTTGTAGAAGGCCACGATCAGGAAAAAGATGCCCAAGGCGGCGGCTATTATGGTTATGTCTGATAACGGTATGTCTGACATGCGGTATTCCTAGCGGCGGATCAGATGGGGTTGGTGGCGGTTGGCGGCG
>CAZKZI010000023.1:5486-31332 GCA_964557205.1 uncultured Lentisphaeraceae bacterium | reverse complement strand
GACAACATTTCTTCCCTGCTCGGCATGAAGGTGCGGATGGAGGCGACGCAGCCCACAGCGAAAATCGCGCTCAAGCTCCCCGATGGCAGCATGTTGAACTACGGGTGCGGTGGGGTGTCACCGTTTTTTCATGTCGTTGAAGGGGCTGACACGGCGGCCGGGCATTTGGAAGACGGCCGGATTGTGGTGGCGGAGAAACGCGGGGCGGACTGTCGGAACCTTTTCGTGTCGATGCCGCCGCTGCCGTCGAAGGCGATGCGGCACTATGCCAAGCAGGCCGGCGTGCATATCTACAACGAGTCTGCCGGCACCGCCGTCTACGCCAACGAAAGCTATCTGGCGCTTACGCTGCCGCCGGGCAGGCAAACGATTCGGCTGCCTGAGAAGGCTTCGCTGAAGGAGCTTGTGCCGCTTGAGCCGGGTCAGTCGTCCCTCGGCAAAGGACTGTCGTTTAATGGAGTTGAGACATTTGACGTCGAATGCACGAACCGCACGACCCGCATCTTTCAACTTTCGAAGTAAAAAAGCCGCGGACCACCCCAGCGATGCGATTCAACAAAGTTGAATCGCATCGCCATAAAGCGCTTAAGCGTATTTTACTTGCGCGGAAGGTATGTTTTGGGTGAAAATGCGGCTTTCATTCGATTTCAAATCAAACCTAAAGGGCATTATATGTCGAGCGCAAGCAGTCTGGACGCGATTTCATCATTGTGCAAACGCCGAGGTTTCATTTTTCACAGTTCCGAGATTTATGGCGGTATCAACGGCTTCTGGGATTACGGTCCGCTAGGTTGCGAGATGAAGAGTAATATCAAAGAGGACTGGTGGAAGACCACGGTTCGCAAGCGCGAGGATGTGGCTGGTTTGGACGCCACTATTATAATGCATCCGGCAATCTGGAAGGCATCGGGACATCTCGCCACCTTCTCGGATCCGATGTGTACCTGCAAAGGTTGCAAGAAGCTGATGCGGGCCGACCAGATATGGGATATACTGCGTGACGGTGCGATTGGTCAGAGTCTTCAGGCGCTGCTGGATGGCGGCGCGGATGCCGCGAAGGTGGCTGGATGGTGTAAAGGCAAAGCCAAAGGCTTGGCGCCCAATCTTAAGGCGGTTTTGGAGCCGGATGCCTTGACCGCCTCTTTTGAGAAAATCAAGTTTGACTCCGCGGCTTATGGCGGGCCGAGGGAGCTCTACACCCTGCTGGCGGATGCCGAAGGCGCGATCACGCCTTGTCCGTACTGCGGTGGAGAGCTGACCGAACCGCGACCATTCAATCTGATGTTCAAGACCGTGGTGGGGCCGGTGGACGACCCCTCCAACGTGGCATATCTGCGGCCGGAGACCGCGCAGGCTATTTTCACCCAGTTCCAGAATGTGCTGGCCACCAGCCGCCAGCAGGTGCCGTTTGGCATCGCCCAGATGGGTAAGTCGTTTCGCAACGAGGTGACGCCACGCAACTACACCTTCCGATCACGCGAGTTCGAGCAGATGGAGCTGGAGTTTTTCATCCGGCCGGACGAGGCGGTGGAACTTATCTGCGGCAAAGTGACCAAGATGGCTGACAGTCCTGATTTGAGCGTACCCGATGTTTCCTGGGGTTGGGAGGTCTGGCACAAGTATTGGGTCGAGCAGCGCAAAGCCTGGATCATCTCCTGCGGGCTGCCGGCCGACTCTTTTGTCGAATACTGGCAGAAGCCCGAGGAATTGGCGCATTACGCGCGCGCCTGCGTTGATATCGAGTACAGCTTTCCCTTCGGTGTGCAGGAGTTGGAGGGCATCGCGGCGCGTTCCGACTTTGATCTGTCGCAGCACCAGAAGCACAGCGGCAAGAGCATGGAGGTGTTCGACGAGCAGGTGAAGCTGGCGGCGGCCAAACTCGATGAGACGGCTCGCACGGCTTTCATCAGCAAAGTGGTTGCGGAATGGAGTGTGCGCGGCAAGTCCGAGGAGGATGCGCGGGGCTTTGTCCTCAAGCTGTTCGACGGCAGGTATGTGCCACATGTCATCGAACCGTCTGCCGGAGTGGACCGCATGATGCTGGCCTTGCTATGTAATGCATACGAAGAGCAGAAGCTTACAGATAACAAGGGCAAGGAGGATCTGCGTGTGGTGATGCATTTCAGTCCGCGCGTGGCACCCGTCAAGGTGGCGGTCTTCCCGCTGGTGAAAAACAAACCCGAGGTTTACAATAAAGCTCGAGAGGTATTCGAGCACCTGCGCAAGCGCTATACAGCCTTCTGGGACGAGGGCGGGGCGATCGGTCGGCGGTATCGCCGTCAGGACGAGATCGGCACTCCCTGGTGCGTGACGATTGATTTCCAGACGCTCGAAGACGGCACGGTCACCGTGCGTGACCGTGACACCATGCTTCAGGATCGCGTCACTCTGGAGCAGTTCAAGGCAAAAATCGACGAGGCTCTGATTTATTGACAGCCATGAACCGTGACCTGCATTTTGCGAAGCCTGATTATGAGCGCCAGCAAAGGCGCGGCATGCCGGAGGTTATATTCGGCTTGGGCAAGACCGCCGCGCAGATTGCAGCCATCATGCGCGCGTTGAACGAGGCCGGGCAGAACGCCTTTGCAACGCGGGTCACGTCCGAACAGGCTGCGGCGGTGTGCGCCGAGATGCCTGGAGCCGTTTACCTGTCCGCGGCGCGTGTGCTGACCTGCGATGTGGCGCCATTGCCTGCAAAGATCGGCAAGGTGGCTGTGTTGTGTGCCGGCACCTCTGATATTGCCGTAGCCGAAGAGGCGGCGGTGACGGCCGAGCGGCTTGGTTGCAATGTGGAGCGGCTCTTTGATGTGGGTGTGGCCGGTTTACATCGTCTACTGAGCCGGCTGGAGGTTTTTGCCGATGCGCGGGTTACGGTGGTCGTGGCCGGCATGGAGGGGGCGTTGCCATCGGTGGTCGGCGGTTTGACCGACATGCCTGTGATCGCGGTGCCGACCAGTGTGGGATATGGCGCCAGTTTCAATGGTTTGGCGGCTTTGCTGGGTATGCTCAACTCCTGCGCCTCTGGTGTGACGGTTGTTAATATCGACAACGGCTTCGGCGCCGGTGTGGCGGCGGCCTTGATCAACCGTCAGGCGGCACGCTGAGCTGGGGCGGCTTTGCTGCGGAAACAGGAAAGAGGATCATGAATCAGACAAGTCGGCATGCATTTGTTGCCGGGGTCATCTTGATGTTCGGAGTCGCGACTCAAGGGGCAGAAGTCTATGTGAGCCCCGGAGGGGGCGACGCCCAGCCGGGAACGCGGGCGGCACCCATGGCCACGTTCGAGGCCGCGCGGGATGCGCTGCGACGGGCGGGGACGGAGCCGCGGCGGCTGGTGGTCTTGCCGGGCGATTATTTTCTGACGCAGCCGCTGACATTGGACACGCATGACAACGGGCTGACGATCGAGTCGGAAACAAACGGTGTGGCACGTCTCTATTGCGGCAAGACGGTGACGGGTTGGCGGCGCGACGGCGACCGCTTCTGGTGCGCCGACGTGTCGGAGGTCAAGGCGGGCACATGGGATTTCCGCACGCTGATTGTGAATGGGCGTTGGGCTGATCGCGCCCGTTATCCCGAGACCAACACGTTGAACCACTTGCGCAAATGCACCACCAAATCCGTACCCATGGCACTGTCGCACTTGCGGCCAAAGCCGCCGGATGAAGAGATGCTGAACATGCCTTATCGTACCAACGACATTCCCGCGACGCTGGATATCCGGAACGCCGAAGTTCTCGTGTATCACATGTGGAATGCGTCGGTGTTGGGGGTCGCCAGCAATGATCTCCAGAACTATGCGCTGATTTTTTCGAACAAGCCGCAGAAACCGCTGGGACAGTACAGGGTCATGAAGTACGCAATTCTCAACACGGTGGAGGGCATGGCCCGGCCGGGCCAATGGTATCTTGACCGGACAGCGGGGCGGGTGGTCTACTGGCCGCTTCCCGATGAAGACATGACGAAGGCGAAGGTCATTGCCCCAGTGGACGAACATGTGGTGGTGATGCTGGGGAAAAGCAAGACCGCGCCGATCCAGGATGTAACGATCCGCGGGCTCGCGATTCATTCGACCTCAGTGCCTTTCACCAAAGTGGGCAATTTTGCGGGGGCCAGTTTGCCTGGCGCACTGAATGTGCGCTATGCCACTAATTGTGTTTTTGAGGGATTGGAGATCAGCAAGGTCGGTGGGATCGGCATCGTCGCGCTGGATTTGGAGGCATGTCGTTTCTCTGGGTGTGAGGTTCACCATACAGCCGCGTGCGGGATGCAGATTTCGGGAAACGATACGGTGATCGAGAAAAACCATGTGCATCATGTCGGGTTGCTGTATCTCGGATCGGCGGCGGGCGTGATTAATGGCGACCGCTGGCGGCTTTATCGGAACGAGCTTCATGACGCGCCTTATTGCGGGGTAACTGTCAGAGGATCTGACAACCTCGTCGAGGAAAACCTGATTTACCGCGTGATGCAGGCGGTGCATGACGGCGCTGCCATTTACGGCAGCATGCAACGCAGTATCATCAGAGGCAATATGGTCAAGGAGGTTGAGAATGTGGGGGATGGTTTCGGCGCTTTCGCGTATTATTTGGACGAGCGTTCGCGCGACTGCGTGATTGAACGGAATGTCGCCTACAACGTTTCTAAGCCGTTTCACAACCACATCTCCTACAACATCACGCTGCGCGATAACGTATTCATCTCGGAGAAGGATATGCTTGGCACGTTTACGCGTTCCTCCAAGTGTGTCTTTGAGCGGAACACACTGTTTTATCCAGGCAAGCTGACTATCAGTTATCCGCACGGCGCAAGGCTGTGGACGAACAACATCACGTTCCGGGGGGGGGTGGATGCGCAGGGGAATACTCAGCCGTTCCTGATTGGCGATTACTGTCCTGCCGATACGCCGCAAAAACGTCAGGAGAAGCCCGTCGACGTTCCGCGGGTTGTGCAAGCGCCGACTATAGACGGCGAGACCCTGCCAGCCGACGAGTGGCAGTGCCAGAGCGTGGCGTTGAGCCGTCAGCCTTCACGGTTGCGGGCATGCGGTTCGCCGGTGCTGGCGGCGTTCGCATATGATGACCGGAACGTGTATGTGAGTGTGACGGTAACGATGATCTGGCCTGTGACGATCAGCGAAGGCAGCACATGGGGCAAGGATGACGGCATGGAGCTTTGCCTTGCCGGGGTCTCGTCTGACGGCAAGCCTGTCACGTTTGTTTTGCGCGGCTATCCGAACGGGACGCTGCAAAGTGCTACGGATGCCGGAGCTTCTGCGGAAGAGGCCACGCGTTTTGGAAAAACAGTCCGGTATGCCACAAAGCATCTGCCCGGACCGCGGGGCTGGGTGGGTGAATGGGCGATTCCCTTCAGCGCGTTGGGGCTGAACCCCGCGCCGAGCATGAAGATACCTTTCAACGCAGCCGTTTACAACGGAGAAATGCGCGAGTGGTTCTGTCTGGAAGGGACGCTGGCCGAAAACTGGCGGCTGGATCAGGCGGCTGTGCTTCTGCTCAGCAGCAAGCCGTGATGTGAGCGAGGACGGAGGGTTTTCATGACATGGGTGATTGAACGGTGTTTGGTTTTCAACTTATGTAAGTCCTCATATACGGACGCAGCACTTCGATTTCGAGGCTCCAGTGGCGAGGATTCCCGAGGCAATACCGCAGTCGGCGACGCGCGGGTTAGGTACTTCACGGACGGCGCGCGCAGGATGCGCGGCGCCGAGTGGGGGGAGCTCAGGAGCATGCGGGCGCTGCGGGTGGCGCCGGTGTCGGTGCCGCATACAGTCCGAATAGTATCTGGCCGATAACAAAGCTACGTGACAGGTGACCCTGCTAATTTATGATTGCGGTCGGGGCGCATAAGAGCGAAACTGTTCTGTAAAACCGAGGCGTCTTTTTTTTCTGATGGGATGTCCGGGTTTGTTTACAGGAGGATCACTATGCGCCGACTAATATTTATTGCGCTCTTTTTGGCTTTTGCTATATGCCAAGGCAGAGAGATCGGCTATATCGAGAAGTTCAGTCTGGCTGATGACCGGGCGCTGGCTTTGTCCGAGCTGGTGCCGGGAACGGATGATTACCACTACTTCCATGCCTTGCACGCGCAGAACATGGGTAATCATCAAGGGTTTCAGACATATATGAACAAGTGGATCAAGGAGTGCAACGGAAAGGTGAACGTGCGTGCGCGGGAGCTGTTGAACCGTCAGGCGCTATTGGATTATGAGCGTGATCCGCAAAAAAGCCTGAACTATCTGAAACATGAGATTGGAGTCCATTTTGTCCATGCTCGCAAAACAGGTGAGCGGGATAGCCGCGCACCGTCGGTTTTGAATAATGCCTTGATTGCCACAGAGCGGCTTTTACAACAGGCACTATCGGAAGATCCCCGTAGTTTGGAACGTATTGAGGATGTGGGGCTAACACTGGCTGCAGGCAAGAAGATCAACGACGAGCAGCGGCGCAACCTGCTTTCACGCCTGCGCCGACCTGATTTCCCTTTTGTGGTGGAGCTGATCGTCGCCGACCTCGCCTGTCGCGACAGCCGCGGTTTCGGTTCTCTTTCGGTACACAATTTGCTGACACTTGCCCAGATGGATGCGCTGTTGCAGTTAAGGCCCAGTCTGCGCAATGAGGCGGCCTTCGTCTCGGCGTATCTCGCAAAGCTCGTGCCGGAAAACGAAGCCGACATCGACACGGATACGGCTGTCCGGGAGTCATATCTCGACCGCTTGTGTGGGTTTGTCCGGACGCTTGATCCGGTACATAACTCATTGAAAGCGCATGTTTTCTACAACCGTCTGCGGCATGATCTTTGTAAGGGCGTGTTGGACCGCGCGCGGTTCATGGAGTACGTTAAACTGCCGCGAAACGTGAATTACTTGCGTCCTGAATATCGCGAACGGGTGCCACACAGCAATCAGATCGCACAACTTAACCGGGATTTCAGTCTGATCGCCCTAAGTCCTGTTCCGGCAGAAGAGCCTTTGGTGCGCCGTTTCCTGCTTGAATTTTTTAAGACGGACAATAATTATGACGCTTTCGCGCCGTACATGCGCGATGACTTCCTGAAGCCCCTGTTCGCAGAGGCCAAGATAGTCAACGGGATAGGGGAGCCTCAGCAATGGGCGTCATTGCTGACACCCGAAGCTTACAAACGGCTGAAAGAACGTGTGGACATCGACTTTTTGGAGGATAACCCCGATGTTTTCAGCAGTGAGTCAAAGGTCGCGTTGAAGGCCAACGTCAAAAACGTATCAGCTTTACTAATCAAGATTTATGAGATCAACACGTTCAATTATTACTGCGAGACAGGTAAGCCTCTTAATCTGGCGATCAATCTGGACGGTCTGGTGGCATCGGTGACGCGACGTGAGAAATTCAGCGATCCAGCGGAGCACCGTGTGGAACGTGTTTTTGAAATGCCGGAGATCAATGGTCCGGGAGTGTACGTCGTCGAGTTGATTGGTAACGGCAAGAGCAGTCGTGCGCTGGTTCAGAAAGGCCGGCTAGATGTGTTGCAGGAGGTGACCGCCGCCGGTCATGCTTTTACAGTGCTTGATGAGCGCGGGCATAAAGTTGCTGGTGTTGAAGCGTGGCTGAGCGGACGGTCATTCTCTGGTGATGAATCCGGTCGCGTCATCGTGCCGTTCAGCACCGCGCCCGGAGACGAGCGCATTGTCGTACGTAAGGACAACTTTGCCACTCTGGTACGATTTCAGCATTTGGCGGAGAAATATGTCATGAAGGCGGGCGCGTATATTGATCGCGAAGCCCTGATCCGGCGCGAGAAGGCTTTGATAACTCTCCGTCCCGTCCTGACGCTGAACGGACGTCCGGTCAGCCTGAAATTGCTGGAAAAACCAATTCTGGTGGTGCGCTCATTAGACCTGCGCGGAATTGCGACTGTGCAGGAGTTCGCGGATTTGAAACTGCGCGAGGACTCCGAGACAGTCCAGGAAATCAAGGTGCCTGAAAACGCCATGACCATGCAGGTAACGCTAAAGGCGTCGGTTCAAAATCTCAGCCTAAACCGCAAACTGGAGTTGGTTGACGTGGTGTCATTTGGGCTTAACGGCATCGAGCGCACATCTGCGGTGTACGATCTGCACGCGTGTAAAACGGCAGACGGATATTTTGTGGAGCTGCGGGGCAAGAACGGCGAAACGCTAACGGAGGAACCATTATTTTGCATTTTCAAGCACCGGCAGTTCCGTAACGAGGTACACGCCGAGCTTAAGACCGACAAGCGAGGACGTGTGACGTTGGGGGCATTGAAAGATGTTGAACGATTCCGTGTCCGTGCACCCTCGGGGGCGGAACAGACTTGGCACACAATGAGGGATACTTGCGCGCATCAGTCGATTCTGCACGGGAGGACTGGCGAAATTTTGCGTATACCGGTTGTTTGGAAAACAACGGCAGAAGTCACGGACGAGGTTTCTCTGATTGAGACGCGACACGGTGAATTCATCAAAGACTGGCGTGAGGCGTTGTCGGTCAATGACGGATTTTTGGAGCTGAGCGGTCTGCCCGCAGGCGACTACTCGTTGTTTCTGAAAAGTTTTGGAACCGAATTGACTGTGCGCGTCACGCAAGGCGAAGCCAGCGACGGCAGAGTGGTTTCTTTTCGTCGTGTTCTGGAGCTGCCGCGACTCGCGCCATTGAATATCACCTCTGTGACACCCGAGAAAACGAAGATCAAGGTGCGCCTGGCCAACGCCACACAATTCTCCCGAGTGCATCTTTTCGTCACCCGTTATCTGCCAGCCTACGACCTGCCTGGCCATCTGGGCTATTCAGGGCTGCCCGCGTTGTCACAGCAGATGTTGCGTCCGGCCAGAACCTTTTACGAATCCGGCCGCGACATCGGCGACGAGTACCGTTACATCCTCGACCGCCAGCAGGCCACCAAGTTTCCAGGCAACATGCTGGAGCGACCGGGGCTGTTGCTCAATCCCTGGACACTGAGGACGACAGAGGCCGAAGTCGAACGTTTGGCCGCTGGCGGGGTCTACGCGGGCCGTGACGCGGCGGTAGCTAAGGCTGAGCTTGCTAAAAGCGCCGCGAGCGAAGAGGCGCAAGCCTTGCTTCCCGGAGGCTATGCGTCTCTGGATTTTCTGCGGCAACCCTGCGTGGCCATCTTAAATCTGGTGCCTGACCCGCAGGGTAATCTTGAGATTCCGCGCGCCGCTCTGAAGGGCTTGCCGTGCTTGCGCGTGCTTGCTGTTGATCCGGCTAGTTTTGTCATGCGTTGCGTGGCGTTGGAAGAGACGCCGATGGATACGCGTGATTTGCGGCTGGTCAACGGTTTAGATCCGCAAAAAGCATACTCCGCGCAAAAACAGGTCACGGTCATGTTGCCGGATGCGGAGGTGGCCGTTGATGATGTCACCACATCAAAATTCGAGAAATATGATACTGTAGCCAAGATTTACCGTCTGATGGCCAACCTCAACCCAGATGCTACCTTCGGCGAGTTTGCATTTATTGTTGATTGGCCGGGTTTACCGGAAGCGGAGCGTGAACGCCTGTATTCCAAATATGCCTGCCATGAACTTTCTTTTTTCCTGTACTACAAAGACCCGGCATTTTTTGAAAAGGTGATCGCGCCTTTTCTGAAGAACAAAAAGGACAAGACCTTCTTGGATAAATGGCTACTTGGAGACGATCTAAGGGGGTATCTTGAATCTTGGCGTTTCGAGCGTCTGAACGCGGCCGAGCGTGTGTTGCTTGAAAAACGGTTGCGCGAGCACGAGGCTTCGCTAAGGCGCGACACGCGGGAGCGGGCCGAGATGATTCCGCCGGACATGGAGGCCTTCAACCGTCGCTTCGACACCGCTGTGCAGGTCAGCGCCATGGATGCCGAGGGTAGCGGCATATCGGATGATATCACCATGATCCGCGAGAACGCCGTCGCAGCGGGCCTGCGCGGGTTAGCCAGACTTGAGGCGCCCAAGGCATCCGTTGCTTTGTCTAATGAATCTAAGTTAGCCGTCTTTAAGCCGGGTAGAGCTGCAAAAGCGCCTGCGATCTCGAATGGGCGTTCATTTTCGGCTCTCGATGCCAAAAAAGAAAAATCCGTTATGTTGGCAGACAAGGCCGATATGGAGCAGTCGGAAGAGCTGGATCTGGAGCCAACCGTAACGGCACAGGCCGAGACGTTCTTTATGGAAGACATGCGGGCGGAGCGTGAGGCGGTGCGACGTTTCTATCAAAAAATGGATAAGACGCAGGAGTTGGCGGAAAATAACTATTACCGTCGTAGAATCAAAGAACACACTGCCGCGCTGGTACAGGTCAACGCCTTCTGGCGGGATTACGCGGAACACGACGGCAAGACACCTTTCGTGTCGGCGGCGTTTCCTGAGGCAACCTCCAATTTTACCGAGATGATGATGGCGTTGGCTGTTTTGAACGTGCCCTTCAAGTCCGCGGAACACACACAGAAGACCGCAGGCACCGGATATGCGATAAAGGCGGGTTCACCGCTGTTGTTTTTCCACAGTGAGATCCGCGAGACCGGACGTGACGTAAAGGCCGGAAGTGTTTTGGTGGCGCAGCATTTTTTCCGGGCCGACGACCGCGAGCGGTTTGAGAATAACGAGCGTTTTGACAAATTGGTGACCGAGGAGTTTCTGCCGCAGGTGGTTTATGGAGCGCAGTTGGTGCTGACCAATCCGACCGGCAACCGTCAGAAGCTCAATGTACTTTTGCAGATCCCTTGGGGTGCTTTGCCAGTCAACAACGGTTTTTACACCCGTGGCCATTATTTGGTGCTGGAACCATACAGCACGCAGACGCAAGAGTATTATTTTTACTTTCCGACCACGGGTGTCTTTCCGCATTATCCGGTGACGCTGTCTGCTGACGGAAAGGTAGTGGGTAGCGCCGATCTGTTCACTTTCAATGTCGTAGCCAACCTGAGCCGCACGGACAAGACATCATGGGCATGGCTGTCGCAGAACGGCAGCGATGATGAGGTCTTGGAATTTCTCAATACATCCAATCTCCACCGTCTCGACCTTACGGAAACCGCCTGGCGCATGAATAGGCCGGACACTAAATTTTTCAAACGTGCGATGATGCTGCTGGAATCCCGCCATTTTTATCACGACACGCTCTGGTCGTACGGCTTTCTCCACAATGCCCCGCAGACGATCCGGGAATATCTGCGGCACTCGCCGTTCGCCGCTCGTTGCGGACTGTGGTTGGAGTCTCCGCTGCTGCGGCTGGAACCGGTCGAGCGCTTCGACTACCAGCATCTCGAATATGCACCGCTGGTTAATCCACGGGCACATCTGCTGGGTGACAAACGTATGATCCTGAATAAGCCTTTACGCGAGCAGTATCAGCTTTTCATGAAAGTGCTCAGCTACAAGCCGCGTCCAGATGCGGTTGACATTCTGGCTGTGTCCTACTACCTGGCGTTGCAAGACCGTGTGGAAGAGGCTTTGAGATGGTACAAGCGGGTTGACCGAACTGTTCTTCCCGAGCAAATCCAGTGCGACTATCTGGAGGCGTATCTGGCTTTTTACACCGGCGACCTCGAAAAAGCCGAGAAACTAGCCGCCAAACATGCGGAGCATGGTGTGCGTCGGTGGCGCTACCGATTTGCGCAGGTTTTGACGCAGCTTGAAGAGATCAGAGGCAGAAACGCGGCTGTGGTCGACGGCGAAAATCGTGAGCAGGCGCAAGGGGTGTTGGCCGCCACCGAACCTTTCGTGGGCTTGCAGGTAGAGGCCGGCCGTATCAGGCTGGATACGCGAAACGTCAGGGAATGCAAAATCAACTTCTATCCGATGGACATCGAACTGCTCTTCTCGCGCAATCCCTTTATGCAGGAGGGCGCGGCGCAGTTCTCATTCATACGCCCGTTGCTCAGCCAGACTGTAGTTATAGCCGACGTAGATAGCGTCCTCAGCTTGGATTTGCCGCCGGAGTTCAAGGTCCGTAACGTGATGGTTGAGGCTGTGGCGGGAGGTGTAAGGAAGGCGCAGGCATACTACGCTAACACGCTCAAGGTACAGATGATCGAGAACTATGGGCAGTTGAATGTGACCAATGCCGAGAGCGGCAAGGCTGTGCCGGGGGCTTACGTCAAGGTTTATGCCAAGACGGCCGACAACAAGGTTAAGTTTTTTAAGGACGGCTATACCGATCTACGCGGGCGTTTCGACTACGCCTCGTTGAATGCGGACGATATGGATACGGCGGTGCGTCTGGCTGTGCTAGTGTTGAGCGAAGAGTTCGGCGCGGTGGTGCGTGAGACTGCACCGCCCAAGAGATGAAGGTTGTTTTAACAGCAGGAAAATTATGGATAATCAAAAAATAAAATTGACCAAGGTTGAAAAAAAGCAGTGGCGGGATTTGTACGCTCTGGCAGGACGGCTGGACAAACTCGACCCTTGGCAATGGATGGATCTGGCGGACTGTTTCGGCATAGTTTTGCCTGAGATGGAAGAGCCTTGTTTTGTCATCTTAAGCGGCGAGTCAGGCAAGCTGCGCAGTGTACGTATGTTACTAGGCTGGAAGGCTTTGTACGATTTTATGACCAAGATATCTAATCGTGCGAAGCAGGCGGAACCGTGGCTGCTGGAGATCCGTATGATCGAACTTATTTTCGCCAACGAAGATATTATTTTCAGGCATGAGTCGGATTTTCTAAAGAGTATGAGAATCAAGACGGGAAAAGATTTCGACACGCCGGTTTTCCGTTCGATCATACCAGGATACCAGCCGTGGCTGCCGGATCAGGCGGAGTGCGGCTTGGTGGCGGTCGCTTTGTATCAAGCTTTCGGCATGGCCCTGAGGGTTGAAAATGAGGCCATGCTGCTTAAAGAGCGTTTTCCCTCGCAGATTCTGATAAGAAAGCAGGATGCCAAGGGCGAGTGGCAGGATGTATGGATGCCAGTGAAGGAACTTGCCGACGAGGAGGTCGAGGTGCGTATCGAGTCACATCAGCTGGAGACTCTGAAGCAAGGGCATCTGATATCGGTCACGGTGCAGATTGATCTGGCCTTCTTTCCTATGACGATACAGTCGGGGCGGCAACGGCCGCAGACGGCTTATGTGCTGCTCGCGGTAGACGCGGAAAACGGCATGATCCTTTCAAGTGAAGTTTTGCAGGCTACTGAGGGTATAGCGAAGATGTGGGCGCAAGTGCCTGTGCGGCTGCTGGAGATTTTCGATAAATTGGGCGGATGCCCGTCAGTCATCGAGGTCAAGAGCGACCGCATGGCCAATCTTTTACGGCCTCTTGAGGAGTTCCTGCCCTTCAAGATGGTGCGCCGGGAACGATTAGGCATGCTGGCAAAAGCCCACGATAGTCTGGGGGCGTACATCACGCGTGATGAACAGCAGGACTAGATGAGTTTGCATAACAGTAAAAAATTTCCGCGCAAAACGTTCTGGCTGTTGACGGCGGTTTGCCTGGCAGTGATCGTCCCTTTTCTCTTTTGGGGGGAGGCTTTGAATGAGGCGGCCGGACATTTGATCTGTCAGGCTCAAGAGCGGCGTTTGCTGGTCGGCCTGGCATTGACCGCATTGCTGGCGGCAGACATCTTACTGCCTGTGCCTTCCAGCCTCGTAAGTACTGCTTGCGGCATGACCCTGGGATTCGTCGGCGGCACAGCGGCTTCTTTTATAGGCATGACAATAAGTGTGCTAGGCGGTTATTTGATCGGCCGATGCGCCGCGGCGTCAGCCGAAAAGATGATCGGCAGCGAGGAGTTGGCGCTGTTGACCCGTTTTCAAGATCGTTACGGGTTGTGGCTTTTGCTGATCATGCGACCGGTGCCGGTTTTGGCAGAGGTCTCAGTTCTGTTCAGCGGAATTTGCAGGCACTCTTTCGTGCTGATGTTCTTGGTGTCTGCGCTCGGCAATCTCGCGGTTTCCGCAGTTTACGCGGCAATTGGAGTCTGGGGCGGACTGTCCGACTCCTTTGTGCCGGCGTTTGTCGCGTCGATCGCGTTATCCGGTGTTTTGATGTTGTTGATGCGTGTAGCGGGACGTAACAAATAAGGAGCGGGCGGGATGAAGAAGGTTAAAGAGTTGTCAGTGCAGGGAATTGTGGATCTTGCCAGCGCTTACTACGGTTCGGCCATATTGTTTGCCGCTTTGGAGCTTGATCTGTTTTCACTGATCGCCCGGGAGGGGGGGAGGGTTACGGACGATACTGTTGCCGAACTTGCCAATTCCAACAGGCGCGGGGCAGGTTTGTTGCTGGACGCCTGCGTGGCGGTCGGACTGCTGCGAAAGCAAAGTGGCGAGTACAGCAACACGACAGCCGCCGAGGCGACCTTGGTTGCAGGCGCTCCGCAGGATCTGACGCGGGCTGCCGGATACAACAGGGATGTTTACCAGGCTTGGGGTCGGCTGGGAGAACTGGTCAGGAGCGGAAAACCTGTGGAGCCGCCGGAGCTGCATCTGGGGGATGATCTTGCTCGGACCAGAAGGTTTGTGATGGCGATGCGCGGACGCGCTTTGGGTATTGGCCGGCTGGTGGTTCCCATGCTGGAACTCGGAGGTTGCCGACGGATTCTTGATCTGGCCGGAGGGCCGGGCACGTACGCGGTGCTGATGGCTCAGGCGTATCCGGATTTGAAGTGCGTCACGGTGGATTTGCCGGCGGTGGCCGCAGTGGCTGCCGAGCTGGTTAAGGCTGACGGTATGGAGGGGCGAGTGACATGCCGCGCAGGCGATTATCATGCCGACGATTATGAGCTCGAGCATTATGACGCCGTGACAATTTTTGGTGCGCTGCACCAGGAATCGCCGGAGATGATTGTGCGCATTTTAAAGCGTTGCTATGCCGCGCTCAGGCCGGGCGGACGTGTGTACGTTATGGACATGATGACCGACGAGACACACACGTGGCCGCCTTTTTCCGCGCTTTTTGCCGTGAACATGGCTCTGACCACATATCACGGCTGGGTGTTTTCCGACGCGGAGCTGTACGGCTGGCTATCAGAGGCTGGTTTCAAAGGATGTGTGACCTCAACTGTGCCTCCACCCATGCCGCACTGGCTGGTTTCGGCGTGTAAGCCGTCAAGGTGAAACGAGTGAAGAGTGAAGAGAGGAAATAGTTAGGAATTAGGGTGTCATCCTGATATAGGTTGTCACATGACCGAATGGAATTAGGCGTTTAATTTTTCATTTAATTTTCAAGTGTTAGTTTTTGCAGTGTACGCCTTCGAACAACACGATGCCGTCCTTATAAAGCAGGCAGTAAACTCCCCTTTCGATGAACTCATGCCGTTTGTTTTTAGAGACATAGCGTACTCCGAAAGGCGAGAAGGACTGGTAAAGAGTCAGCCGTTTTCTGTCAGGTAGGGTCAGTCGAACTTTGTTCTCAAATGTTGATACCAGTCCGCCAGGCAAAGTCTCCGTGCGCTTTTCCTTGGCATATTCGGCCCGGATCACTTCGGCGTCCATATTAATGAAGTGGCTCTCACGGTACGGCTTGAACGACATTGACGCGCAACCGCATAATCCGGCCACGGACAAGAGCACCACCACTCTAAAAAGGCAGCTTGACCGTCCTCTGAAGTCTTGTAATGAAGCCGTAAACATGTCAACAGTGTAGCGTGTTGCCGTCAGCGCCGCAAGCGCGGGGAATGTATGCGGATCATTCGGAATGTCAGCGGTACACTTTGGTCAGTTTGACTTGAGCTTTATCCGGGGCTTTGCAGGTGAAAGAGACTTCCGTGGCACCGCCGCGCAGAAGCGGCAGTTCAGTGTCCAGACTTCCCGCTGAAAGTTTTGAGCGGTCCGCTCCGTACACCTGCCAATTCTTGCCGTCGCGGCAAACCAGGCGCTCGTTGGTCTTGAGAGTGACATGGAAACGCACCTCGTGCTGTCCAATGGTCAGCAACGGTGCATCCATGTCCCCGCAAAGTTCAAGCTCAAGCCGAGCTTTTTCGCCGGGGCGCACAGCCACTGACCAACGGCCGTGTCGCAGGTCGTTTTCAGAATTGAACAGGCGCGTCATCTCGTACTCGCGGTCAAGGTGTCGCCAGCCGATCTTGCGCCGCGGGTTGGTTTTGCCGAAAGGTGAGCCGAGCGCACAGACGGTCACTGCGACGCGCGCGCTGAGCGGCCCGGTTTTTTCGCAGGTGAAGCGCAAGGCATTTGTTTCAGGCCTTAAAACAGGCAGGTCTGCTTTGTCGATATTCACACGGCTCAGCGGGAAACCGTGCTCGTCATAATGAGTGCATGATCCGTCAGGCCCTATCTCCGCGAAATCACCGGAGGCCAGTTTGAACGGCAAAGTGAAGGTTTGTCCGTTCAATGTCAACCCGGGATTGTTCAGCGTCGTTTTTTTTGTGGCCACGGCCATGACAGGGCTTACGGTGATATCCACCTTCCGGCCGGGGGGCAGGTCGTTAAGATAGATTGTCGCTTGCGAGATGTGTCGCATATTCAACGGGGTACGGTAGATGGTATAGCTGCCGCCGTACGGCCAGACGTAATCGTTCATGCGATCAACGTCTCTTTCACGGACTAGCAACTCAACATAGCGCCACCCTGTGAAATCCAACGTGACATAGTGGTCGGAAAGCGCGTGCATGTATTCGCGTGGTGTCGCTGCCTGTATGTTCAGCAATGCCCCGCTGCCGTCGCCCTTGACCCAAAGGCCGAAAGCGCCTTTGCCGTTCAGGTCACGATATGGTTCAGGGAAATTCAGCACGGCCCGTGCCCACGCGCCGGTATTGGTATGCCCGGTGTTCTCGGCAGACATGCGCAGGTTGATTTGTCCGCCTTTTGTCTCGGTCTTTTCCTCGGAAAGTTTCAGCTTGACGCTTGATGAGGCCGTCGAGACCTTCAGGTTCGCGAAGTCGGCTTCTCCTATCAGCGCCGCTCCTGAATTCTGCTGGTAAGGCTCCGCGGAGTACAGGGCCTCGATACGGGCGCATAACGGTTGGACGGCATATGGGTTTCGCACGGTCCATGAATCAGAGCCGTTGCCGGACGCGTTGACGCGGCGTTCCATCATATTGACCGGCGTGAAACGCCACATGCCGTCGCGATCCTGCCGCAGGCGGAAATCATCGCCCGGCACGGCCACACGCTCGATGGTAGCCGCGTTAAAATAACGGGCCAGGCGCAGACACTCATACCATCCCATCAGCGTGAACTGGCGTTCGATATGATATGGCAGCGGGTTTCTGGAAACATTGATGCCCTGTATCGACATGGCAGAGTCCAGTCCAAGATTTTTACAGGCGAAGTACTCCATCTCATCCAGGAAGTGGCCGCGTGCTTGAGCGGAGGGGTGGCGCGGCGCCCACCAGCCCATCTGCGGTTCGAGAAGATCGGTGTCGCGGTAAAGGGCGGAGGTGGCTATATGCCGATCTTGAAAGCGTTTTGCGCCCCAAACCGGATGGTCCCAAGCGCCGAGGCGCGAATGGAACCACCAGTTGTGCTTGCCGTGGCAACTGGCTTCGACCAGCGGATCGCCCTGCAGCAGTCGGAATATTTTGTGCCGCATGGCATCAATGCCGTAGCGGCTCATCATGCCTTCGGAACCGTCAAAATAGAGCTGGTCAAGACCGCAGGTATTATAGACATCAGCGATGCGTGCGGCCAGTTCATTGGCCAGCGGCGAGTCAGGTTGCGGGTAGAAGGCCATGTAGCGCTGCTGCAGGTAATCGGCCTGCGCGTCAACGGCGTGGGCGGACGCGAGGGTGCCGAACGCTCCACGCTTGCAGTTGCTGAACGCATAGGGCGGATCGCGCGAGACGGCCGTGTATTGAATTATCTCCGTGCCGATGCGTATCGCGTTGCCGCGGCCCGAGTAGGTGAAAACAACGTCATGACGTGACGATGGCATTTCGTTAACAACGAGCACGGTGTCAGTGGGCGCGAGAGCACGCGCCAGCGTGTATGAGTCGAAAGGTATCAGATGCGAATTTGCATCGGATTTTATCCATGGATCAGATGTGCTGATGCATGCGGTCAGGGTATGAATGCCGGCTCGCATGCCTGCCGCGTGAATGCGATCGACCGTATCTTTCATGTCGGCCACGCCGCGTGGGTAATAGTTTGTCCGCACTCCATAGTGCCCCAGAGACTGCCACCAGCCATGCAGGTGGATGGTGGAAAAGCCGCCGCGGCGGGCCACGTCGATCCAGTCGTCGGTTGAGGCGTACGTCAGGTCAGCAAAAAGATATGAGCCGCGGTTTGCCTCTGCGCCGAGCGACCATGCACCGCCGAGTTTTGAATATGGCACCTTAGACTGCCGGGTCATGGCGCGCAGCATGCCGGTCATAGCTTTTTTTTCGCCGGCAGCCAGCCCGGCGCGCCATCCTGTCAATCCGTGATCAGCGGTTGACCATACCCGCAACAAATATTCACTTGCGCTCATCTCCAGCGGGAGGTCATAACCGCGAAGGCATACCGCGTCGGTATCGTCAGATATCATGTTGGCCATTTCGCCACGGTATTTTTTCAAAGCCATCGGCAAGGCGCAGAACGTAAGGGACTCGACATCGGCAAGCGTCAAGTCGGTGACGGTGAACTCGAAAAAATCACGGCGAGCATTGACTTCGAGTGTACAGGTGCCTTTGCCTCGCGAAAAACCGAATTCGAGGGTTTTGCCTTTGCGTATGACAGAGCGGGCGGAGATGCGGCGGCCGTCGGCGAGCAGGGCGGAAACCATCGGCTGCGCTGACGAGAGCAGTTCCCGTTTGCTCTTTTTCGAACGCAGTGACAAGACTTGCCCGTCCGTGCCGATCACTAGTTCGGCGTGGCGGTTGGCGAAGCGCGCGGCGATTTCATGTTCTATCGCGGTTTCGTCGACAAGGGCGTACGCCTGTGCGTCACGTTTAGAATCCTCGGCCAGCGTCTTGACCTCGGTGTCGGAAAGGGCGCGGGAGTATATGCGCAAATCATCCAGCAGACCGCGGTGGCAGACGGGATTGTGCCACCCGCCGAGTCGCAGTGCGTCGACCTCTAACGGGTAAGGCCACGACCCGCGGCCGACCAGTTCGCCATTGACGTAGGCCGTCAATTCCGGCATGGCAAAGGTCACGCATAGATGTGTCCACATATTCTGAGGCAATTTATTTAAGAGGGCAACTCCGGTTTCTTTCCACTCATGGCCTGGGGTGCCCGCGCGGTGTCCGGGGCGGCCAAGCCGAAAAGAACAGGTTCCATCAGAGACGAACAACATCATCCCGCCGGGGCTCCAGTTGAGCGATGTCAGTAAATTTGGGTAGCGGCGAGGCTCGGCATCATCCCATTGTGACCAGACCGACAAGGTAAATTGCGTCGCGCCGTTCAATCCAGGAATTGCCTGTATCTCGATGTACGAGTTTGTGCCGTTGAAATGTGCGGCGGTCCCGGACGGTCCGGTGGCCCAACGCACGTTCGAGAGGTCGGCTTCAAGCATGTTCGACGAGAGGTCAGCAGTGAAATTGCCGCGTCCTTCGTCAAGCGGCAGCCACAAAAGCAACGACGGGGCGGCATGGGCTTTGTCGGTTGTGTCGCTCAGAGTGAAGTCAGTCAAGAGTATTGATACAAAAAAAGAAAAAAAGGCAGTTTTGATAATACTAGACATTTTGAGGCGCAGCTTCACTGGTTACACAAGCGTTAGTCTGCCAGCGGCATCGGGTTGCACAGGTTGCAGGCATTGTCTGCCACGCGACCGCAGTTGAAACAGATGAAGCGCGGTTCGCGCGTGAGTGTCTTGATCTTTTCGAAACATTCCGCGCTGGCTAGCAGGCAGATGTGCCCCGCGTGATCACCCTTACAAGTTTTTTTATCCATGCTAAACCTCCTAATGTTTCAAAAAGCCTATCACTACTCCTTGATAAAGCGCAACAGACATCTTTTCGGGAATGGGCGACGCGGTCGGACTCTGTCCCGACCACAGGCATTGTAGTTATAATTAGAATTGCTCAAGTTTATCCCGAAACGTGTTGTATCTTGGTGAGAACGAGATTACAATAATACTCATGAATATTCAATCGACTTGGATTATGGTGTCAGCCGCTTTGGTGTTGTTGGCCGGTTGCGGCAAAAAAGAGCAGGGTACTGTCAAAGGAAATTCCGGCGTGACGGCCGTAAAAATGACATACAGCGTTTTTTTTCCGCCTACGCATGTGCAGGCCAAGCTTGCCAAAGAATGGGCCGATGAAATCAACGCGCGTTCCGGCGGCAGGATTGAGATCACGGTCTTTTCCGGAGGTGCCCTGACCAAAGCCGACCAGTGTTATCAAGGGGTCGTGGACGGGATTTCGGATATCGGCATGAGCGCTTTCGCATACACACGCGGCCGCTTTCCTTTGCTGGAAGGCCTTGATCTTCCTTTTGGTTATCCCGACGGTCTCAGCGCAACGCGCATTGTAAACGAGATGGTAGCGAAATACGATCCTGCCGAGACCAAGGATGTCAAGATGCTGTATGTCCACGCGCACGGCCCGGGGATTTTGGCTTCCAAGCGTCCTGTGGGAAGGCTGGAAGACCTGAAAGGACTTAAGGTCAGGGCTACAGGCTTCTGTTCTAAAATCGTTGAGAGCCTCGGGGGCTTACCGGTCAGCATGCCGCAGGGTGAGACTTACGAGGCCTTGCAGAAAGGGGTTGTGGACGCCACTTTCTGTCCGGTTGAGACGCTTAAGGGCTGGAAGCAGGGCGAGGTGGTTAACTGTATAACGGATTCGAAGTGTATCGGCTACACCACGGCTTTTTTTGTGGCCATGAATCGACAAAAGTGGGAGGCGTTGCCGACTGAACTCCGTAAAGTGATCGAAGAGGTCAGTGGCGAATGGGTTGTGAAACACGGCGTGGCGTGGAACGCGGCTGACCGGGATGGACTTCAGTTTATCGTCGACTTGAAACGCAGTATTCTGCCGCTGTCGCCGCAAGAGCAGAAGCTATGGGTTGATAAGGTGAGTCCGCTGTTGCGGGAATATGCGGCAAAGGCTACCCAGAACGGTTTGCCGGGCGAGGCTTTTCTGAACGACCTGAAAGTTGCTGTGGCGGAGGCTCGCGTGCAGGCGCAGAAAAAGTGACCGGATGAGTACGCCGGCGAAAAGAAAACTAGGATGGTTCTGGCGAGGGGTCGTGATCTTGTGCTATGGCATGACAGGTTTGGCGTGCCTTGGAATGATGACTTCGATTTTGGTGGTTTGCGTGGATGTGACGTTGCGTGTTGCCGGGCATCCGCTGAAGGGGGCATATGACATCGTACGCTTAGCCGGAGCGGTCACGATCGCCTGTGCTCTGCCGCTGACGACTGCCGTTAAAGGCCATGTGGCGATTGAATATTTTTTCCGCAAGCTCAACCGGGTCAGTCGGCTTGTGGTGGATTCTTTGATGCGTTTGGTCATGATAGGCTGTTTTCTGCTGGCCGCGTATGAGTGTGTCGGATATGGCAACCGGTTTTTGCGCAACGGACAGGTGACCGACACGATTGAGATACCGATGTTTTGGGTGCCTTGGCTGATGGCGGCCGCGTTCGGCTTGACCGCTGTGATCGTGGTTTTTCACTTGGTCTATCCTGGACGGGAGATAATCCGCTCATGACACCGCTGACCATTGGTATTATCGGGTGTCTGGTTTTGCTGCTGTTGCTGATGTGCAGTATGCCGGTGGCGATCGTGATGGGGGTGGTTGGGGTTGTCGGCTATGCCTGCGTCATCTCCGGCAAGGCGGCGCTGGCAATGCTTTCCGCCGATCTTTACGACATTTTTTCTAATTACAGCCTCACCGTCATTCCGTTGTTTGTGTTCATGGGACAGGTGGCTTTCCATACCGGCATCAGCAGGCGGCTTTTCGCGACTGCCAACAGTTGGCTGTCGTCGTTAAAAGGCGGGTTGGCCATGGCCACGATCGGCGCGTGTGCGGCTTTCGGCGCGATCTGCGGTTCCGGACCGGCCACTGCGGCAACCATGGCGGCGGTGGCTCTGCCGGAGATGCGGCGTTTCAAATACGATGATGCGCTGGCGAGCGGTGCCGTGGCGGCTGGGGGCGGTTTGGGCATGCTCATCCCGCCCAGCGTGGTCTTTATCGTTTACGGCATCCTGACCGAGCAGTCCATCGGCAAACTTTTTATTGCAGGCATCGTGCCTGGATTGCTTGTGGCTGTGCTGTTTTGCGTGGTTATCAGCGTGCGCTGTCATTTCAACCCCAAGCTCGCGCCGCCGACGGTGTCTATTTCTTGGCGGTCGCGTTTCAAATCTCTGGGGGGGGTCGCGGAGATGCTGACGCTCTTCGCGGTTGTCATGGGCGGTATGTTCGCCGGCTTCTTCACGCCGACCGAAGCCGCCGCGGTCGGCGCGGCCGGCAGCGTGTTAATAGCGGCGGTGGGCGGCAACTGTTCGTTGAAGCTGCTGATGATGGCGGCACAGGAGACGGTCCGCACCTCCTGCATGGTGCTGGTGATCGTGGCGGGAGCCACGATTTTCGGCCATTTTTTGGCGGTCACTGGATTGCCGATGAGTTTTGCCGAGGGGTTGGCTGGTTTGCCCGTGCCGTCATGGGTCGTGGTGATTATTATCATAGCTTTCTATCTGGTGGCAGGATGTTTCATAGACTCGCTGGCTCTGATTCTCCTGACCGTACCGATTTTTTATCCTGTTGTCCAAGGTTTTGGGTATGATCCGATCTGGTTTGGTGTTATGATTGTTTTGGTGACTCAAATGGGGGTCATCACGCCGCCTGTCGGCGTGAACGCCTATGTTGTAAGTGGAATCGAGCGTAGCATACCGTTGCAGACCGTTTTCAGGGGTTGTGTGCCGTTTCTGCTGGCGCTGGTTCTGGCGTGTGCGCTGCTGATCGTGTTCCCGGGGCTGGCAACATGGCTGCCGGGCTTGGTGCATTAAACGACTGTGATCAAGGAGAACTATCATGGGTAAGTCTGAACTGCGCATCGGCCATTACCGTAAGATATTGTTCTGTACGGATTTTTCGGAAAACGCGGATTTCGCCTTTGATTTTGCGGTTGATGCCGCCATACGCAATGTCGGCTGCACGTTATGCCTTCTGCATGTCATTCCAGAACCCGACGCGCAATTCTGGAAGGGCTATATCTACGAGGTCGGCGATATGGACTCAAAGGCGCGGGCCGACATCGACCATAAAATCGACACCGTGTACAGGCCGCGTGTTCCCGAGGGGGTAAAGTTCGAGGTTGAGATGCGCATCGGCGACGCGGCGCGCATGATTCTGGATTTCACAGCGCAGGAAAACTTCGACCTGATCATACTGGGGCGGCAGGGCAGGGGGGCGATCACCCAATGGCTGCTCGGCAACGTCACCGGCAAGGTGGTGCGCAAGGCAACATGCCCGGTGCTGATAGTGCCGTTGGCCTTTATGAAAAAAAAGGCGTGAAGACCATGTAAACGGACGACACAAAAACCGCAGATCCTGTCGCTAACTATTGCCAAAAAAACATCGGCTTTCTTGACGGGCGGGTTTTAGCCGATATAATACATTGAGTTTGGGAATATCAGGAATTTAAATAAACGGTTACGGGACATCACTATGGCAGGCGAAAAAACGGATCAGACCGCGCAGCAGGCACAGAATTTTTATAACAAAGGCGTTGCGGCTTTTGAACGGGGAAATCTGGCCATAGCGATCGATCTTTTGATGCAGTGTGTTAAAATGGCACCTGGTTTCTCCCGCGCCCGCAAGGTTTTGCGCGCGGCGCAGATTGCCAAGTTCCGCAAGCAAAAGAAGAGCGGGCTGGCGGCGCATATTCAAGAGGTTGGGGCGATGTTGATGCGCATGAAGATCGCGGGACTGCTTAAGGCTGGCAAGGCCGAATCAGCTCTGCTCGAGTGCGAAAAATTGCTGACAACGAATCCGTTGCATTCACAGAACGTTGAACTTGCGGTCCAGGCTGCTGATGCCTCGGGGCATCCTGAAGCAGCCTTGTTCACAGTTGAAGCGGCATATGAAAACAATCCCGACGATATGCTGTTGCTTAGGCGTGTGGCGGACTACTACATGAAGGTCGGCGATTATGCGAAAGCACGCGATGCTTATGTCAAGCTGAACGCCTTTCTGCCCAATGACCAGACTATTTTTAAACAGCTAAAGGATGCCGAGGCGCGTGTAACTATGGCGGCAGGTTGGGAAGATGCCGCCGGCAAGAAGGAGGGCTACCGCGACCTGATCGCAAACAAGGAACAGGCACAGCAGCTTGACATCAAGGCTAAGGCGGTGGTGGCTGGGGCTGACGCTGAAAACCTGATTGAGGAGGCCAAGGCCAGGATCGAGAAAGAGCCGAAAAACCTCAACTTCTACCGTGCGTTGGCCAGACTCTACACACAAAACAAGCGGTTCGACGAGGCGATCGAGACCTTGGAGTCTGCTCGTAAGTTTAATGCGGCGGATCCTGAACTGGACCGCGCGGTTACCACCGCCAAGATTTCCGCATTCGAGGCACGCATCGAAGCTCTGAAGGCGGAAGGTAACGCTTCAGCAGTGGCTGAGGTGGAAATGGAGATGAACCAGTTTGTGTTTGATGATCTGAGTTCCAGGGTACAGCGTTATCCGAATGATCTGAAGCTGCGTTTCGAATTGGGCTTGCAGTACTTCAAATACGACTATTTCGATGATGCGATCGGTCAGTTGCAGCTTGCCCAGCGCAGTCCCAAGGAGCGTGTCGAAGCTTTGTTTTATCTGGCGCAGTGCTTTGACAAGAAGGGGCAGCGTGATATGGCGGTGATGCAGTTGGAAACGGCCAACGAGCAATTGCCGATCATGGATGATCTTAAGAAAAAGGTCGTCTTCGCGCTGGGTGACTTGGCTGAGCAGTCCGGGGATATGGAAAAGGCGTTCAGTTACTACAAGGACGTTTACGGGGCGGATATCGGGTTCGAGGATATCGGGGCGCGCATGGAGCGCATTTACAAGTTACGCCAGAACCAGCAAGGCTGACGCTCACCAACCGGCCGGGGTGTTGATGCCCAGAAGTTTCGCTGCGTTCTCGCCCAGAACGGCGCGGGTGGCATCGTCCTTCAAACCGGCTTTTTCTACGTACTCGATGCCGTCTTTGAAAGTCAGCCACGGCCAGTCGGTGGCGAACAAAAGTTTTGCGGGCGGGTGTTGGCGGAGAATGGATAGTGCCGCCTCGTTCTCCTTGTTCTGCGGCAAGATGGATGTGTCCAGAAAAACGTCTTTACCGAGCAGGTGTTCCGCAGTGCCGCCCCACTGCCGCCACCCTCCCAGATGCGCGGCGATGAAGAGCAGGCCGGGCACTTCTTTGATTACCCGCGCGATGCGCTCGGGACCGCACAATGGTTCGAAAGGGAAACCCACGTCGAACCCGCAGTGGCACTGCACGATCAGGTTCAGATCCCGGCAACAACGAAAGTATTCCAGCATTTCGGCCGAGTCCAACACGCAAGGCTGATAGTAGGGGTGTAACTTTATGCCGTGTATGCCGCGCTCGGCGACTTCACGCAGACGGCTGAAGCGGGCTTCGTCTGCCGGATGTACGGAGGCGAGCGGGATCAGGTGGTGCGCGGCATCTTGGCCGCGACAGCCGTCACGAATGGCTACGGCCTCAGCCAGTATGATGTCGAACTGCGCCGGTTTTGTGGCGATCGGGCAAACGACGGCGTAATCCATCCGACACGCGCGCATGTCCGCCAGCAGCCCGGCCAGAGTCCCGTCGGAGACCGGCGCGATGGTGTTGTGCGCCTTTTCACACAGATTGCGCAGAGTGCGCTCGGCGAGCTTCTCGGGTAGAATATGCGTATGGACATCTATCAGCATGACACATGAAGATTTCTGTGAACTTGCAATGACGTTAATTTTGTAACACTTTTAATTATATGACTGTGTCAGGTGTAAATCAACGCCGGATTTGCTAATTATGGCCACAA
>CAZKZI010000023.1:0-5386 GCA_964557205.1 uncultured Lentisphaeraceae bacterium | reverse complement strand
TGCAGATCGCGCGGGGGTTGCGTTGGCGCATGGTTTTCCGCTATCATAATCAACTGAATGCGTATATCAGGTGGAGAAATGTGCGGCCGTAAGATTAAGGTTCCGGCGGGGCGGAAGGTGCGCCCAACGCAGGACCGGGTTCGCGAGGCAGTGTTTTCGATGCTGGTTAACGTGATCGGCGACGCGGATTTCATTGACCTTTTCGCGGGATCGGGTGCTGTAGGCCTGGAGGCTTTGAGCCGCGGAGCGCGTAGCGTGGTCTGGGTGGATAAGGATCCGCGCAACGTAGCCGTCATCAAGGAGAATGTGGCGGTGTTGGCGTCTGGTATGGGCGAAGCGGTATGCAGCGAGGTGCTGAGGTGGCTGAAGTCCGGCGGCGCGGGTAGGCAAGCCGATGTGGTTTTCGCTGACCCGCCGTATGTTGCCGGCAAGGTGCCGGATTTTGCGGAGGTAATGGTGCTTTTGTCGGACAACAAGGTTCTGTGTCCGGGCGGTTTTTTTGTGGCGGAGATGCCGGACAACAGCGCGGCCGAGAATGTAGAGGGCTGGCTGTTGTTGCGTGACCGCACATACGGCCACACGCGGTTGGCGGTTTACAAGCTTGCGACCTCGGCGTAATGGTTATGATTATTATCGAACTTTCATTGGGGGCGTTTTATGCATAAGACTGCGGTATATCCTGGCACGTTCGACCCGTTGACGCTGGGTCATTTCGACCTGTTGCGACGTAGCGCGGAACTGTTTGACCGGGTGATTGTGGTGGTGGCCGGGGTTTCGCACAAGGCGACCGGCATGTTCGATCTTAAGGACCGTATGGCTATGATTAAGGATAGTGTGGCAGAGGCGGGCATGCCGAACATCGAGGTCGACAGTCTGGATTGTCTGCTGGTGGATTACTGCCGTCGCAAGAAGGTCGACGTGATTGTGCGCGGACTGCGGGTCTATTCTGATTTCGAGTACGAGTTTCAGATGGCCTTGACCAACCGCAAATTGGCGCCGGTGATCGAAACCTTGTTCATGATGCCTAACGAGAACTACAGTTACGTGACGGCCAGTACGGTACGCGAGATTTCACGGTATAGCGGCGACACCAGCGCTTTTGTGCCGAAACCGGTCCAGACACATATAGAGTCTTACATGCGCAGGCATGCGGATTGTGACGCAAAATCAGGAGGCGGAGTTGCAAGCACAGGGGCGTTTGATCGTTGATGTCGCCCGTCTGGACAAGGGCGGCGAATGGTACCGTGGCGAGACCGTGCCTGACTTACTAGAGTTGGGGGAGAGCGAGTTTGTCATGCCGGTCGGCGGTATGGCGTATGACATTTGGGTCGAGGTGATCGGCGACCAATTGTTGGCGCGTGGCTCAGTCCGGCAGAGTCTAACATGCGTCTGCTCGCGTTGCGCGGATAACTTCGCGACCACTGTTTCGGACGAGGAGTTTTGCTGCGCGACGGAAATTAACGAGCAGAACGAGTTCATGGACTTGACCGGAGAGGTCCGGGAAGCTATCATACTCGCCCTTCCCGGTTATCCGGTTTGTGACGAGGCGTGTCGTGGCCTTTGCATGGCCTGCGGTTCGAACCTGAACAAGGGCGCATGCAAATGTCGCCAGACGGACAAAGACGGAAGATGGTCGGCGTTAGATGCGCTTAAGCCTGACGGGATTTTGGAAGACAGATAACGGTTAGCTGGAAAGGTTGCGGTCGGGTCGCAGCGGCATAACCGATGAAGGAGAAAGAAAATGGCTGTTCCCAAACATAAGAAGTCGAAAATGCGCAAGAATCAGCGTAAGGGGCAAATTAAGGCCGTAGTGGCCCAGGTCCAGGCCTGCCCAAGCTGTGGCGCGACGCAGCAGACGCATCGCGTTTGCTCCGCTTGTGGAATGTACAAAGGGCGCAAGGTCCTGACGGTGGCCGAGTGATTTGCGGCAGACGCCGTGGTTGCGGGCAAGGGGGTTTCCGCCGGTGGCGGAAACCTTTTGCGTGAAATAAGCATCCGGGAATTATAATGCGAATTGCTCTCGATATGATGGGGGGTGATCACGCGCCGCAAGAGATAGTGCGCGGCGCGGTTGAGGTATCCATCCGGCTTAAAGATATTGAGCGGTTGCTGTTGGTGGGTGATGAAGGAATAGTCCGTGCCGAACTCGCAAAGTGGCCCAAGGCGGTTCACAACCGTCTGGAGATTGTGCATGCTGCGGAATCAATCAGCATGGACGAGTCGCCGGTAATGGCTGTCCGCAAGAAAAAGCTTTGTTCAATCAATATCTGCATGGAACTGCTGAGAACCAAGCAGGTGCAGGCCATGGTTTCCGCCGGCAATTCCGGGGCCGTGACGTCGTCGGCGGTTTTGAATCTCGGTCGTGTGCCGGGTGTTTTGCGTCCGGCCATAGCGACGGTTATGCCCACGCGCCAGCCCAAGCGTCCGTTGCTGTTGCTGGATGCCGGAGCCAACACGGATTGCGATGAGAAGTGGCTGGCGCAGTTTGCTGTGATGGGCAGCACCTATTCTCATTATGTGCTTAAGCGGACAGATCCGGTGGTGGGGTTGTTGAGCATCGGAACCGAAGACGGCAAAGGCAATGAGATGACCAAAAAGGCATTCTCGTTAATTAAAAAGACCGGTGTCAAGTTCCGTGGCAATGTGGAGGGACACGACCTGTTTCTGGGCAAGACAGATGTGGTGGTCTGCGACGGGTTTGTAGGCAACATTGTTTTGAAAACCACCGAGAGTGTCGCTCACGCGGTGGGGTATTGGATGAAAAGGGAATTTTTCCGGCATCCCGTGAGGATGTTCGGGGCTTTGCTGTTAAAGGGGGCGCTGGAAACCTTGAAACACCGCATGGACCCTGAGATTTACGGAGGCGCGCCGTTGTTGGGTGTGCCGGGGTCGGTGATTATTACGCACGGCTCTTCAACCTATCGAGCGATTTATCATGCGATCATCGCCGGTGCGGCGGCCGCGGCAGGAAATGTCACCGAGGTAATCGCCGAGCGAATCAATGCTCTGGATGTTGCCGGACCTGATGAGTGACGCCACATTTTTTACGGTAGCTTTGGTTTTGGGCGTATGCTAAAATTAAAACTTCTTTTGAACGGATTAGAGATCGGAATTAGAGCTTAAAGAGGATCCGCTGATGAGCGATAATGTGTGTATTTTTGCAGGACAGGGTGCCCAAGTTCCCGGCATGGGCAAGGACTTGGCGGCCGACGCGGAAATAGCGGCATTGTTTGACAAAGCCGGCGAGGTTTTAGGTTTTGATTTGGCCAAAGTTTGTTTTGAGGGCCCAGCGGAGGAACTGACAAAGTCCAATGTATGCCAGCCGGCGATATTCACGGTCAGCGTGGCGGCTTACAGAGCTTTAAGCAAGAGCTGCGCCGGGGTGGAGTTCAAAATGGCTGGCGGCCTCAGCTTGGGGGAGTGGACTGCCCTGCACATGGCCGGGGTTTTGGATTTTGAGTCGACACTGAAGGTTCTTGAGGCGCGCGGAAGATTCATGCAGGAGGCGTGTGAGGCTCAGGCCAGCGGTATGGTTAGCGTTATGGGTGCTTCCGGCGATCAGATCAAGATTATCTGTGAACGTGCGGGTGTCACGGTTGCCAACATTAACTCTGATTCGCAGGTGGTGCTTTCCGGAACTAAAGAAAATGTGGCGGCGGCGGCGGAAGCGGCCGGAGGTCTGGGGGTCAAGGCGATCATACTCAATGTTGCGGGGGCGTTCCACTCGCCTCTGATGGCGACCGCGCGCGAGAAACTGGCTGCGGTTCTGGAAGATGTTGAGTTTAAAGCACCTGCGATCCCGGTGCTGGCGAATGTCAGCGGCAAGCCGCATGAAAACGATCCTGCCGCCATCAAGGATGCGATGTTGCGCCAGGTCACCGAAACGGTGCGCTGGTCTGACTGCGTCAAGTGGGCGATCAGTTCCGGCGCAGGACGCTTTGTGGAGTTTGGTCCCGGCAAGGTACTTTCCGGTCTGGTTCGACGCATTGACAAGGGTGTTGCCACCCTTAATGTTCAGGATGCGGCATCGTTGGAGCAGACGGCTTCAGCTTTGGCCGGGTGATTTTTGCCGGATTAGGGTTTTTAGTTGAGGAGATGTTCAAGATGGCTGGTTTTGCAGGTAAAGTGGCGGTGGTAACCGGTGCCGCGCGCGGTATCGGTCGGGCTATCGCCGAGCGACTGGCGCACGAAGGCGCCGATGTGGTTATTTGTGATTTGCAGGCTGAATGGCTTACGGAGACCGCGGATGCCGTGAGGGGGCTGGGACGAAAGGTTCTGCCGCTCGCGGTGGATGTGGGTGAATCTGAGGCTGTGAACGCCTGCGTCACCGAGGTGCTGAAGGAGTTTGGCAGGATTGACGTCATGGTCAACAATGCCGGTATCACTAAAGACACGCTGATAGTGCGCATGTCTGACGACGACTGGGACGCGGTGCTGCGCGTGAACCTGAAAGGAACCTTTCTGTTCACGCGGGCAGTGGCCAAACCGATGATGAAGCAACGCAGCGGAGCTATCGTCAACATCGCCTCGGTGATCGGACTGATCGGTAATGCAGGTCAGTGCAACTATGCGGCTTCGAAAGCCGGTGTTATCGCTTTGACCAAGTCCACGGCCAAAGAGTTGGCATCCCGTGGGGTACGTGTCAATGCTATCGCGCCGGGTTTCATTTCGTCAAAAATGACAGATGCCCTTTCGCAAGAAGTGCGTGACCAGATGCTGGCTAACATCCCGTTGTCCTGTTTCGGGATCCCGGATGATGTAGCTAAAGCAGTCGTGTTCTTGGCTTCTGACGAAGCCTCTTACGTGACGGGTCAAGTGTTGAGCGTAAATGGCGGAATGGTCATGTAGTTTGGAGTGGCGCGGCTCGGGCCGCAGCCTCATTGAAAGTAACAAGGTTAAGGAGAGAGACACAATGTCAAGTAAACTCGAAGATCGTGTAAAAGAGATCATTGTTGAGCAACTGGGCGTCAACGCCGAGCAGGTCACACCGGAAGCATCGTTCATCGATGACTTGGGTGCTGACTCGCTCGATACCGTCGAGCTGATCATGGCGTTTGAAGAGGAGTTCGGGGCTGAGATTCCGGATGAGGAAGCCGAGAAGTTAACGTCGGTCGGCAAGGTGCTCGAGTATCTGTCGGGCAAAGGATTGGGTCAGGAATAAGCGTATCTCTCCTGGAAAATCCAAGAGCCGGAAGATCGTCATAAAGGTTCTCCGGCTCTTTTTGATACTCCTGCTTTGCCTGCACTTACACGCTTACACTTACACGACTCTCTTACACGCCCTATCCCAGTAGGGTCAAGATATTCGGTTACACTTAATCAACCTGCTTAATCGATCCCGCATAGCGCGGGATCTCTGCGGACGGTTTGGAGAACCATCCCTACC
>CAZKZI010000022.1:0-31665 GCA_964557205.1 uncultured Lentisphaeraceae bacterium | reverse complement strand
CGCGCAACTGGCAATTTTGGCGATGTGCGCCGGAAAAGACGTATATTGCGAAAAGCCCATCTCACTCTCTATCCGCGAGGGCGAGGCCGTGATGCAAGCGGCTAGGCAATACCAGCGGATCTATCAAGGAGGCGTGCAGCGCCGTACGGTCGGCAATTTTGTGACCGCCATGAACATCGCCCGCAGCGGACGCCTGGGCCGCCTTCACACCCTGCACGCGGGAATGACCAGCATGGGGCGCTCGGCCGCGAACAAATTTTTCGAGACCGAAACCGCCCCGGCACCCGATGAGCTCGACTGGGACATGTGGCTGGGACCGGCACCTTGGCGCCCTTTCAGCAGTAAATACATTAAGGGCTGGCATAGCCAGTACGATTTTCACGGAGACCTGACCGAATGGGGAAGTCACACGGTTGACCTGTGTCAGCTCGTGCTAAACCGTGAGCAGACCGCACCGTTGCGTTATGTGCCGGTGGATGCCGGAACCCTCCATGCTTTTTATGGTGATGGCGTCAAACTGGTTCTGCGGCAGCACGGCTTCAAAAGCTCCTGCGCGGTGCGTTTCGAAGGCGACGAAGGTTGGGTCGAGACCGACGATTCGGGTGACGTGCAGGTTTCTTCATCGAGCCTGCTGGAGAACCGCACCGTCCGCAGCGAAAGCTGGATGCGTCCGGTTGCGCATCCCAAGGAGTTTATCGATTGCGTCCGGTCGCGCCAGAGCACATCCGCCCCGGCTAATTCGCTGCACTTTTCGCACGTCGCCTGCCATGCGGCAACTATAGCATACCACCTTAACCGGCCCTTGGAATTCGACCCGCGTTTACTGTCTTTCAAAAACGCCGGCGAGGCCAACCGCCTCATCAACCGATCTTGCCGCGCACCTTGGGCATTGTAATAAATGACGATTTCAAATAAGGGTTATGCCATGAAAGTAGAATCATTATCCTGCCGAACTGGACTTTTTCGCGCTCTTTACCGTCCTTCGTGCTTGCTTTTAAGCGGACTGCTGAGCCTTTCGGCCGCTGCCGGCGAAGAGGCGCTGATCAAACAACTGTCCAACGGATCCGCAGCGGAGCGTGATGCCGCACGGCATAAGCTACTGACAACCGCCACTGTTGCGGATATTTCCGGACTGGCCGTCCAGCTCGCCAATCCCAAGACTTTCGACAATGCCTGTTTTCTGCTGGAGGCGCTTTGCCATGCCGAGGCCGATGCGGCTCTCGCTGCCGCGATCGATCACGCTGACGACCGCTGTCAAGCAGGTCTGCTCAACGCGCTGAAACGCCGCAACAGTCCGATTGCCGTAGCGGCGGCGCGCGGCCTGTGCGCTTCCGGGCCGGGAATTGTGAAAGCCGCGGCTTGGGATTATATGGTTACTGTGGTTGATCCGGCTGAGCTGGCCGAGGACCCGACCTGCGCTGACATGCCCGGCTCGGCACTGTTGACGCTGGCTGAACGCTTGGCGAAAACCGATGCCAAAGCCGCACGTGCCAAATATGCAGTGGCCATGGGCGACAAATTCCAGGAACACGTACGCCTGGCCGCCTTCTGCGGACTGCTCAATCTGTCGCATCGCGACGTTGCCGACCGTATATCCGAAGGTCTGGCACATGCGTCAGCCGTGTGGCGCGGCACGACCGCCCGTTTCACCGCGAACTTGCCTGAAAAGAGCTTGCGGCATCTCGGGGTCGGCTTCATGCGTACTATACCTGCCGCAGGAAGGCTGGCTTTGACCGAGGCTTTCGTCGCCGCCGGAAACCGCGCCGGCGCGCCGTTTCTGCGGGCCGCGCTTGAAAATCAGGATGATTTGCCCGCTATGATTGCGGCGGCAGGCGGCCTTGGCGACCTCGGTGACGTATCCGACGCCGACAACCTGATTAGTCTGCTGGGCCATGATAACGAAGCGTTGGCTGATGCCGCGCGCATGAGTCTCATCAAGCTGCCGGATCCTAAAACCGATACCCGCATTGTCCGGGCTTTGAGCAAGCGCAGAGGCGAAGCCGCTGCCCATGTGCGTCTGCTAGGCATTGCCGCTTTCCGTAAACCCCGTCAAGCCGCCGCTGCTTCATTGCCGTATCTGGGCGTTGAAGATCCGTCCGTGCGCAGCGCCGCCTTGACCGCGCTTACCGAGATCGCTGAAGAAAAACAACTGCCGCAAATTTTTGCTGCCGCCTGCAAAGCGACGGACCCGCAGGAGCTGCGCGCGGCGGAAAAAATTCTAGCCGTGCTTGCGCGCAAATATCCTGGAGCGGCCACGGCGGCTGTACGGCCTTTGCTCGCCTCTGCAAATGCCGAAGGACACCTTGCCCTGCTGATGGCGCTCGGATTGGCCGGCACGCCTGAAGGTTTGGTGATGATAACCGAAACTCTCGGCGATTCCGACAGCGGGGTGGCCGATGCCGCCCTGCGCGTGTTGGCGGGCTGGAAGGATGTCAAAGCCGCTCCCGAGCTGTTGCGGCAGGCGGAATCATACCGCAGCGGCAGCCTGCGCGTAATTGCCTTGCGCGGTTATCTGCGTCTGATCCGGCAAGAAGGCGATCAGGTCGCGCGCGCCGCCATGTGCCGTGCGGCGACGCAATTGACAAAGCGTGATGAGGAGCGTTTTATGCTTATCGATGCTTGGTCAACAGTGGCCACGCCTGAAGCGGTCGCGGCTCTCAAGCCTTATCTTGACAATCCCAGCTTCAAGGAAGATGCTCTTAAGGCACTCAGGAACATCGCCCGCACAATCATTGTCGACGTGCCTGACGCGGCTCCCGGCACTCTGATATCGCCGGTCGCCTTTAAGGCTCGCCGCATCAGCGATTACCGCTCCGAAGCCTGCGCGGTGGCAGACTTCAACGGCGACGGCAAACCAGACATCGTGGCAGGCCCCTTCCTCTATCGCGCGCCTGATTGGAAACCGGTCAAGTTCCGCGAGATCGACAACAAGGTGACCGAGGACGGCAAGGGCTACGCGGATGACTTCTGCAATCTGGTGATGGACGTAAACAGGAATGGCAAGCCGGACATCATCGCGGCCGGCTGGTTCAACAAGACCTCGTTCTGGTTCGAGAATCCGGGCGGTGGCAAGGGGGATTGGAAACAGCATGTGATCGATCCTCTGGGCAATCATGAGACCGGCACGCTGGAAGATATTGACGGCGACGGCAAGGCCGAGGAGTTCCTGCCGCAGACCAGCATAACCGTCTGGTATGAGCGCGTGATCAATGCCGACGGCCAACCATCCTTTGTACGGTACGATGTTTGCGATCAGAAACGCCCCTTCGGCGCGGGCGTGGGCGACATCAACGGTGACGGGCGGACGGACATCATCCGTCCCGACGTTTGGTTCGAGGCCCCTGAGGATATCCGTAAGGACAAGTGGCGGGCGCATCCCATCGCGCTCGGCGCGCCTGACGGCGGCATCGGCCACACTTCCAACATCATCGTCTTTGACGTGAACGCTGACGGACTGAACGACATCATCACCAGCGTTGCGCACAAGCACGGAATCTGGTGGTACGAGCAGTGCCGCGACGCTGACGGAAAAATAAGCTGGAAACAGCATCTGATAGACGACATATGGTCGCAGCCGCACTATCTGGCCTTTGCGGACATAACCGGCGACGGCAAAAACGAGATCATTGTCGGCAAGCGTTTCATGGCTCACAACGGTAGCGACCCGGATGCCTTCGGCAAGAAATGCGTCTTCTTCTACCGTTTCACGCCCGGGGCTGATCCCAAGTTCAGCAAGCATATCGTGTCGTATGACAAAGGTTTCGCGGCCGGGCTGAACATTGTGCCGGTTGACATTGACGGTGACGGCGACATCGACCTGGTGACCACCGGCAAGTGGGGTGGCCCGGTACTGTTTGAAAATATGCTGAAATAAGCCGGCGAAGCTGCACCGCGGATGGTTCCCCTGCGCCTGGTGCGCCACTTGTCGGTTTGAGGCGCAGCTTCACTGGTTTTTATTCGTTCAAGTTGTCAGGCCTAAATTCGGCTTGCGTAATTTTGACAGCCTCGCCGGGGCTCAAGGACACATCTTTTGTCTTGCCATTGTAGACCAGATGCGCCTTGCCTGCAGCATTGCGCCCGGCAACGATCTGCGCTTCTGCCAGCACCCCTTTATTCCAACGGGCGTTGACCGTATAGTCGCCACGAGCGCGCAACCCGGAAAAATGACCTTCAGGCCAGTTCGTAGGCAATGCCGGCAGCAGTTTTATATGGTCGCCGTGACTTTGCAGGAGCATTTCGGCAACGGCTGCGGCAGCGCCGAAATTGCCGTCAATCTGAAATGGGGGATGGTTGTCCCAAAGATTCTCAAGCGTGGATTTCGCGAGTATCGTATGCAGGTTTTCATAGGCTTGCGTCTGGTCGGACAAACGTGCGAATATGCCGATCGCCCAAGCCCTGCTCCACCCTGATTTAGCGCCGCCTTTAGCCAGGCGGTATTCGATAGTGCGCTTTACCGCGTCGCGCATGATCGGATCGCCATCGAGATCTATCTGGTTGCCGGGAAAAGCTCCCAGCACATGCGACATGTGTCTGTGTCCGGGTTCAACTTCCTCAAAGGGCTGCCGCCATTCCATAAGCCGACCGTCTTCAGCTATGCGCGGCTTATAGACGGAGGGCAGCAAGGAGGCGATTTTCTTAACAAGAGGGTCTTCGTTACGACCTATAATGGATGCTGCCTCCAAATAATCATCGAAGATCTGCAAGACCATAAACTGATCGAAGGTGTTGCCGGATGAAAGCGCGGCTCTGTTTTTTGCGCCCTCGGCTGTGGTATAGCTGAACGAGTTTTCGGGTGAGCTGGATGGGCGCGCCACCAGTTTGCCGGTTGCGGGATCGGGAATCAGCCAGGATTCCACAAAAGCCGCAGAATCGGTCAAGATATCCCAGTTGTTTTCGAGTATTTTTTTGTCGCGGCTGAACCGATACTTCTCAAGTATATGTAAAACCATCCACTGTCCGCCGAAAAAGGAACCGCCCCAAAAAGCACGCCGGGACATGACCCTGGCGTTGGCCCAGATGTCGGTAGAGTGTCCCATGCACCACCCCTTCATGCCTAGAAGGCGTGCCATTTCCCGCCCGGGCGGGAGGCAGTATCTGATGAAGTCCAGCAGGGGCTGGTGCATTTCCGGCAGATTTGTCGTTTCCGCCAGCCAATAATTCATCTGCAGATTGATGTTCAAATGAAAGTCCGAAGCCCACATCGCCCTGGTATGAGGATTCCATATACCCTGCAGGTTGGCGGGAAAGCAGCCGGGACGCGAGGATGCGATCAAAAGGTAACGGCCGAACTGGAAATAAGTCTCTATGAGATCGGGATCATCGTGACTTCCGTTTTTTATCCGGGCGAGACGCTCTTTGGTAGGCATGGCAAGGATGGCATCATCTGTGCGCCCGAGATCCAGATCGACCCGGTCAAAGTAGCGCTTGTGCGCGTTTACCGCCTTTTGCCTTATCTCGTCACTTGAAACGCCGTTTAATCGATCCAGGTCTTGCGAAGCCTTGTTCTGCCAGCCGTCAGCGATTTTGGCCCCTGCGTTTCGTCGGTCAAGGTCGGTGGCGACCGCCACCAGAATGGTTGTCCGTCCGCAATCTGAAACTTCGATCACTTGATTGTCAGCGCGGGCTTTTCCAGCGGGAAGCACGCGTATGCGTCCGACATAACGGGTGGCTTCCTGGCCTGTGGCAGATCCCCTTTTGATTATGTCGCCGTTCTCGATCGACCCACCATCCATGCTCACGCGTATTTTAGTTTGCTTGTCCGCTGAGATCATGATTGCGATCACGTCATCAGCTCCGCAGGCATAGACCTGTTGCTCAATCTCGGTGCCGTTGCCTAATGTATAAATGGTTTTCGCTATGCCGGTTTTCAGGTCAAGCTCGCGATAACATTTCTGGAGTTGTGCTCCGGCGATATACTCGATTTCCAGCCAGCCGAACAATTGATAACTGTCAGGATTATTGCCTCCATGCTGGAGGTTTTCTTCGAAAACCTTGTCGGCACCGGCGTAGTCACCGGCGGCCTCAAGCTTGCGGACGGATTCCAGATGTTGAAAACTGCCCAGTGGCATGACTTTACGGGAGCCGCGGTGCCAGATGGTTTCCTCGTTAAGCAGAATTTTTTCTTTTGGAAAATTGCCGAAAGGCATGGCGCCAAGCCGTCCGTTGCCTACCGGATAAGCCACATCCCATTTGTCGCCCGCCTCTGAGTCGTCCCAGATAAGCAGGTTGTTGCCGCCTGCCGCTTCAGCGATAAATGGCAGACACAAGCAGGCGCAAAGTGTGATTAGTTTATTTCGCATTTTGTATTTGTCGTTTTTCATCGTCGGATGCGGCTGGGCTCTACATTTAGGAGATGGCCCCCTGCCTGCCGCAGGCAGGGGGTGGAAATAGCTTTGGCTATGGCAGGGTTCTGAAAAGGCGGAAGCCGTGCTGGTCCGCCCAGTAAGACGGGCTGCCATCGACGCGAACCGCTGAACGGCAGTTCTCTGCGACTTCTTTCCAGCTGCCGCCCCGCTTTATGCGGCGCGCACCTTCTTCTGGCCCCAGCGGATCAATCACCTCCGTTGTCCCGAGACTGGGCGTATACCAGTCAAGGCACCACTCCATCACGTTGCCGTGCATATCGTACAGGCTCCAGTTGTTCGGCTTGTACGAGCCGACCGCTGCCGTGGCGTTTTCCGTGGTGCAGTCCGTATCGGGAGTCTCCGTCCCGTTGATTTTACCGCCGTTCCAGACGTACCGCCCCAGCAGATCCAGGCGTGCGTCCGCATTCGCGTTCGTCAGGCTGACCGTTCCATCGTTGAGCACCCCCTCCGTGCCGGCCCGGCAGGCGTATTCCCACTGCGCTTCAGTCGGCAGGTCGAAGCCCGCCAGCCCCGTCTTCGTCTGCAGACGCCCCATAAAGGAGTCCGCATATACGTTGCTGTTTGTAGGCCAAGCCCCGCCGCATTGCGCCACCGAGCCCCGGATTTTGTCGTGCGCCACCTGTTCCAACGGCCGGGTGAACTTATAATCGCTATTGCTCCACAAGGAGCTGTTGTTCCACTCCGCCATCACCAGTTCCCACTGCAACTGCGTGATCTCATAGATCCCCGCGTAGAACGCCTTGGTCAGCACCACGTCGTGGTAGTCCTCGCGAGCAACATCGCGGTGGGGTTAATCGACGACATATCAATTCCCATGATTAATATCTATTCACTAGCATCCCATAGGCCAAGCCGGAAACATTCCAATTCCAATAATTGGTATCTATTATACGGGAGGGGGGGGGGGCAGTCAACCCTGACAAAGCGGTGTGCAGCGATGATAGAGAATAGTGAATAGTGAATAGAGAATAGTGAATAGAGAATAGTGAAGAGTGAAGAGTGAACAGGGACCGGGGTTTTTAGAAAGACCGTACGATTGCACCAGACCAATGCAAACCTGCCAGCATGATTTCCTCGGAGATTAGCGGGCAAAAAACTTCACAATTCCTGTACACTAGCATCCCATAGGATGCAGGAGTTTAGGTGTTTAGACTGTCAGGTGTTTAGGTTTGTACAAAAGTAACGAGTTTGGAAAAGGGGTAGTATTTTGACAATAGGCAATTGATAATTAAGAATGATCACTAGAACTGGTTATGAGCGAAGAGTGGCAAAAGCTGCACGAAACATATTCGATAATCCTGTAATCTCATTTGCAGGAAGGTAGTCGCCAAGTTCTTTTTCGATATCAGAATCTGTTAATGACGCGCACTGGTTGCGGATAAAGTCGAAGAAATCATCGGTTGATGATCCCTTAAAATACGCGGACTTTTTTACCAACCCTGAATATTCCGATTTTAAGAGTCGTTTCTTGAGTGTATCTTTATCAGGGCGGATATTCATTCTGCAGAAAAACCAAATGTCGTATATATCCCGGATTAACCGCCGTTCGTTCCATGCCGCCATTTTATTTGCCATTGCAACAGAAAGATCAAGAACCTTAATTGTGCGCGCGGGCAGGTTAAAGAGAGGAGAGAGCAGTCGTGTCGTGGTGGTGGATGTAGCGATTTTCATCGCTGTTTTTGCTTCAACCTGCACAGAGGTTTCGGCAACGGTTATTATTACCCGTAAACACTTCGAGTTCATGGAGTGGCGAATTTCTGATCCTGGGATCTGTTTGAGGCAGTCAACTATGTCGTCTACGATATCTTTCTTTGATTTGAACGGAATAAAGGCATAATCAAGATCATTGGTCAGGCGAGGTGAACCCAGTATGCGTAATACCATACCGCCGCATAAGACGGCATTCCGGTCGAATCGTTGAGCAAACAAATCAATTATTTGAGCTAATAAAGTCTGTTCTTTTTCAATCATATTTGCGGTCCTGTTAATTTTTTAAAGAATGAGACGAATTGCTTGTCGTATTTCTTCAGATACAAGTTTATCACTGTCATGTCGATATTCGCCTGGTTAATATCAGTTGCGGGGTCAAAGGAAATTTTTTTGCCTTTATAGTAGTAGTAGCAGGTATCAAGGAAAGCCTTTTCTTTATTGGCGATGTTTTTGCCGTTCACGTAATCAAACCCGAAATAAAGGTGTGGCGCAATGCTGAGGTGTTCAATGGTGCCCAGTTGACATTTATATATACGTGGTCGTCCTTTCTTGATCGCTTGAATCCTGCGAGCGGGAATGGAACCAATGATGGCATTTTGGGCGAGAACGGTTCCTGTTGAAATATAGGAAGCCGGTTCAATGCGGCAACTGATCGCCGCAAGAGAAGCATCCGGGGTAGCATAAATACCCCGTTTAACTTTTATTAAATCACCGGATTCAACTAGTTTCCGCACTGTGCGAAAGAGTGTGATCTCTGTGTTTTCATCAAAGATGACCTTTAAATCAGGGAGGGTGAAAACCCCTTCAAGGTCTTTTGAGTATCTCTGAATGGCTTTGTATCTCTCGCTTGTCATGCACGCAAAGTATCATTAAATGATAGTTTTCGTCAATGACAGAGTGGAAAAGGGGTAGTATTTTGACAATAGGCATTTTAGCAGTGATCGTCCGATAGCGACCCCGACATCGATGGCAACATGACGCAAGCGGATCGCCAACTATCGGATGCAGGCGACTCGCGGTAGCTCGTGCCTGATCCGTAACGGTTGAAAAAGAGCACTGAAAAGATGTATGATTCTATCGGCATGCGTGACATGGACGACAAAATTACTCCACCGGAAGCGCCTGGCCGTTACGCGCGGCAGACGGCACTGCCTGTGATCGGCGAAGAAGGCCAGCGGCGCTTAAATGCCGCGACCGCTCTGGTAGTGGGCTGCGGCGCGCTCGGTAGCACACAGGCGGCCTGGTTGGCCCGCGCGGGTGTGGGAAGGCTGCTGCTGGTGGACCGCGACATTGTGGAATTGCATAACCTGCACCGCCAGATGCTCTACAATGAACAGGATGCCCGAGCAAGCCTGCCTAAGGTCGTGGCTGCCGCCAGCCGCCTGCTTACGATCAACTCGGATGTCTGTGTCGAAAGCACGGTGGACTTCATCACGGCAGAGAACGTCATCGGTTTTGTGCGTCAGGCAGACGTGGTGCTAGATGCCGCCGATAATGCCCCGACACGTTATCTGGTCAATGACGCGTGCGTGAGAGAGGGTAAGCCGTGGATCTACGGCGGTGTGATGGGGACACGTGGCGCGACCATGACTGTCCGGCCGCGGCAGGGACCCTGCCTGCGCTGTGTGTTCGATGATCCCGAGTCGATAATGTCCGAGCCTTGCGCCACTTTCGAGGTGCTCTCGACCATTGTGGGATGGGTCGCGGCCCTGCAGGTGACCGAGGCGCTAAAGCTGTTGGTAGGCGAGACGCCTGCGGTCACGCGGCTGCACCAGATGGATATCTGGAGCGGGCAGGGGGGCTCCGTCATTGCCCGGCGCAACCCGCGTTGTGTCTGCTGCGGCCAGAACCGCTATGAGTTCCTGGAGTCGGGCCGCGGAACAGCCGATCTTCAGTGTCTAGTGGATAAAGGGTAACGATATGTCTCTGGTCCCGGCTAATAAACCTGAAAAAAATACTGTCGCGGTAGGCATGAGCGGCGGTGTGGACTCGGCAGTCACGGTTCTGCTGCTCAAAGAGCAGGGCTATGATGTGATCGGGCTGACCATGAGTATCTGGGACGCCGCGCTGCCTGTCACCGTGACCAGTAAGAGCGGCTGCTTCGGTCCCGGGGAGGCTGAGGATATCGCAGAGGCCCGTGAAACCGCTGAACGTCTCGGCATTCCGCACTTCACAATCCCGCTGGCCAAGGAATATCAGCAGTGGGTGTTGGAAGAGTTCAAAGAACGCCGCTTGGCGGGATACACGCCCAATCCGTGCGCGGTCTGCAATCCCAAAATGAAATTCGGGTTTCTGCTATCGCATGCCCGCAGCCGCGGTATCAGCTTCGACCGCTTCGCCACCGGCCATTACGCGCGGGTTGTGCGTCAAGACGCCACGGGCCTGTGCCGGTTGCTGCGCGGTGTCGACACATCGAAAGACCAGTCGTATTTCCTCGCCCGGCTGACCCAGGCGCAATTGGACGAACTGATCTTCCCGCTGGGCGTGAAGACTAAGCGTGAGGTGCGGGAGTTAGCCTGCCGTGCCGGACTTGATAAATTGGCCGGTAAGAGCGAGAGCCAGGATTTCTTCGAGGGCGACGACATTTCGGTGCTTTTCAAACGCGGCAGCGCGTGTCCGGGGCCGATCGTCGACGAGTGCGGCAAGGTGTTGGGACAGCACCGCGGCATTATCCATTACACTATAGGACAGCGCGAGGGTTTGGGAATCGCTGTCGGCCGCAAAGTGTATGTGCAAGATATCAACGCTGAAACGAACACGCTGGTGGTGGCGGACCGCGAAGGTGTTTTTTCCGACCGGTGTCTTTTGTCCGACGTGCGCTGGATTGCAGTCGGCGCACCCGATACCGAACGTGATTTCACTGTAAGGTTGCGCTACCGCCATCCCGGGGTCATTGCACGGCTGGAATCGCTGGGCGACCATTGTTTTGCGGCACGCTTTGCAATCCCGCAATTTGCCGTGACACCCGGCCAGATGGCGGTCGTGTACGAAGGGGACGAAGTGCTCGGCGCGGGGTGGATTGAGAAGACAGTTAAGAGTGAAGAGGGAAGAATTAGGAATTAGGAGTTAGGAGTGAGGGGGGAAGCTGGTGCGCCTGGCGGGGATCGAACCCACAACCTTTGGCTTCGGAGGCCAACGCTCTATCCAATTGAGCTACAAGCGCAAAAAGTGGGGATAGTGTAGAAGTGCTGGACTTAAACTGCAAGCCACAAAAGTGTTACCCAAGCAGCTTGCCGATGACAGCGTCATCAGCCACTATACCGGTTCGGACATCGCCGATAGCGGCAGGCAGGGCGAAACGTACCTTGCCGCCCTCTTTTTTCTTGTCGTGCCGCATGGCCGTCATCACGGATGCCGCGTCAATGCCGGGCGGCACAGAAACCGGGAGGCCGAGCGCCGCGAAAATCCCGGCCAGGCGTTCGGCAAGGCCTTGATCTGCCAGACCGAGGTTTTCAGCCAGCCTAGCCTCCAGCACCGTGCCGATGGCCACCGCTTCGCCGTGCTGGACGCTGAAGCCCGAGGCCTGCTCGATGCCGTGGCCGAAGGTGTGGCCCAGGTTCAAGGCGGCGCGCCGCCCCTGTTCAAAAGGGTCTTCCCGGATAATGTCGATTTTGACCGCCATGGCGCGTGCCACAAAGGACGCCAGCCACTCTGCGCCGTCCAGGCAAGCACACACGTCATGCGCCGCCGCCTTGCGGCAGAATTCGAAATGCGGCAGCAGGCCGATCAGGCCCGGGTCGCCGATGACCGCGTGTTTGACCGCCTCGGCCAGTCCGCAGCGCAGTTCGCGCAAAGGCAGGGAGGCCAAGGTCGCGGTGTCGGCCAGCACCAAGGCAGGCGGATGAAACGCGCCGATCAGATTCTTGCCTTCCGGCAGATCGGCCCCGGTCTTGCCGCCTATCCCGGAATCGACCATGGCGAGCAAGGTGGTGGGCATGCTGATCCAACGCACTCCGCGCAGCCATGTCGCCGCCGCGAAACCGGTAAGGTCGCCGACCACTCCGCCCCCCAGCGCGATCACGATGTCGCCGCGTTCGATGTCTGCCTTGAGAAATTCCGACCAGAGCACGGAGACCGTGGCGATGGTTTTGTGCGTCTCGCCCGCCGGTACGGCGGCCAGCGACACATCTATCCCCTGTGCGCGCAAGGATGCCGCAGCCCGCTCGCCGTATAGCGGCAGGGTGTTGGTGTCGCCAACGACCACTGTACGCCCGCCGCCGCCTACCTCTTTGAAGAACATGCCTAGCTTGTCCAGCAGGTTTTCATCTGCGCGTACATGGTAGGCTGTGCCCATGCCGGTGACACGATACGCGCCGAGAGCCGTCTGCGCCGCATTTGCCGTCTGCTCCGGCGGACGGTCGGAGACTTTCACACGTCGCCTGAAAGAGGCGTAGTGCGTGGCGCGCTCCGCCAGCAGTTGCGCGACAGGTTTGCCCGGCAGCGGTTTGTTTTCAGAAAGATTGGTGTCGGCCGCGCCGGTTTGCAAGAGCGGGCGCACGCCGGGGGCGCGCGCCACGCGAGCCTCCAAGGTGGCCGCGTCGGCCTCGAAGCAGAGGATCTCGCCGGCTGCCTCGGCCATGGCGCGGTTCTCAGGCTTCAGCAACGCGCCGCCGCCCAGACCGATCACGGCAGGCGCGTCGGCGACAGCCCGCGCCAGTGCGGCGCTTTCCATGGAACGGAAAGCCGCCTCGCCGTCGGAGGCGAATATCTCGCGGATCTTTCGCCCCGCCGCGGTTTCGATCATCTCGTCAAGATCGACGAACGGCATTTCAAGGCGGCGCGCGATGATGCGGCCGATCGTGGATTTGCCGCTGCCGGGCGGCCCGTATAGAAAAATGTGCATGGCAGTTGTCAGAGTTACAGAGTGAAGAGTTAAAGAGTGAAAGAGAGAAAGAGTCAGGGCCAGAAAGCATGTGTTTTTCCGGACATGCGAACACATTCGAACGTGGCGCTCTTGAGCGCGTCAAACCGAGGGGTCATCTCCGCGATGCTGTCGCCGCCGAGCTTCTCGATCAGCGCGTCAGCCAGCACGATGGCCACAACGGCTTCGAGCACGATCACGGCGCGCGGCACTGGGCAGACATCCGAGCGCTCGTAACGCGAAAGCGAGGCTTTGCCGGTCGCGAGGTCAACGCTCTCCTGCCCCTGCAGGGTGGTCGGTATGGGTTTCATGGCGGCGCGCAGCCATACCGTGTTGCCGTTGGAGATGCCGCCCTCAATGCCGCCGCAGGCGTTGCCGCGGCGTTCAAGGCCTTGTGGCCCCGGATAAATGGCGTCTTGCGCACGCGTGCCCAGCGCGGAGGTGTTGTTGAAAGCGTCACCGATTTCCATACCTTTCATAGCCGGCACGCCCAGCACCGCCCGCGCCAGCAAAGAATCCAGGCGACGATCCCAGTTGACGTGCGAGCCCAGACCGGGCGGCACACCCTGCGCGGCAATTTCGATGATGCCGCCGAGGGTCTCACCCTCGGCACGGGCCGACTCGATACGCCGCTCGATATCCTGTGCGGCCGCGGGATCGGGACACAGCACAGCCGAGTCGCGGGCACGGGCGATACGGTCGGCAAAAGAGACGCCGGACAGGTTGGCGGCTTTTCCGCCGATAGCCGAAACATAGCCGCCGACTTTGACACCGAAGGTCGAGAGCAGCGCGCGGCAGACCGCGCCTACTGCCACGCGCGCTGCGGTCTCACGGGCCGAGGCGCGTTCCAGAGAAGGGCGGATGTCGTCATAACCGTATTTGATCGCGGCGGCGAGATCAGCGTGGCCGGGCCGCGGTATTGTGTAGGCAGGCACCTCCCGCCCTTTCCAGTTGGCGTGGTCCAGATTGGTGATCTGCACCGCCAGCGGCGCTCCAGTGGTGACACCTTCCATCACGCCGGCGAGAAGCACGGCGTGATCTTTCTCGATGGCCATGCGGCCACCCGCGCCTGCGCCGGTCTGGCGCCGCGCGAGGTCGGCGGCGATGGTCGCCTCATCCAAAGCGAGTCCGGCTGGCAGGCCTTCCAGAATCGCGGTCAAGGCGGGCCCGTGTGATTCACCCGCGGTCAAATAACGTAGAGGCATAATGGAAATCCGTTTCTTTTAAAATAGACAAACATTTTAGCGTCAAGCGCGTTAGGGTTCAATGACCAATGTGTTAGGGAAGAGTTAAGAGTGAAAGAGAGAAGAGAGAAAGGTAAACAGTAAACAGTAAATGGTGGAGAGTGGCGAGCGGAGAGGGAAGAGTGAAGAGGGAAGAGAGAATTTTAACCACGGGAAGAGAGATTTGTGATTTGCGATTTGGGCTGGGTTCCGGGCTGAAAAGTTATACTTGTCCTTATACGTGCCGGAAGCTAAGGTATTCCACGTTTCTTAATCGAATGGAGCTTTGGTATGGCGAAGATGCTTAAGCGGCGCACGTTTATGCAGGGTGCGGTTCTAGCCGGGGGCGCCTGTGCGCTGAACGGCTGCAGGGGGTTGTGGTCGGGGGGCGGCTTCCGCAAGCGGGGTGAGATGCTCCGGCTGGGCGTGATCGGGGCAGGCGGTCAGGGCGTGACCGACTGGTCGCAGATGTTAGCGTGCGGCAACGTGCGTGTGGTGGCGGAAGAGTGCGGCGAAGTGCGCTTCGGACAACGCGCGGGCGAACCAATTTATTAAACCTTTCATCCGGCAGGGATGGGAGTACTAGGGAAGGGAACGCGCAACGTCCGACGACTGTCGGTTCCAACGCGTAACGCTGACCGTTGGACGTTGAGAGTTTTCAGCTTATTATCATGAAAAAGACATTGCCAATTATGTTTCTGTTCGTTTTGACCACGGCGGCATGTTTGGCGGGAGAGCCGCTTTTCACTTTGGCGCTGCAGGCCTACACGCTCAAGGCCAAGAAAGAACCGGTGGTTATCACGGAGGAGTACGAGCAGTGGGACGAGTTCACCGAAAAAAACGTGCGAGCCTGAGTGGAATGGTTCAACGCATATCTGGCGCGTTAGGAAAGACATGATAGAACGTGATTACGAGAGAGCCTGCGCGATTCCAGCAATCCCGACCTATCTGTCCGGAAGTGCCATAGAGCTCGTGCGCCCCGGACGGCCTCTCCGTCCGCCGGCTCACGTGTTGTTCGACTTCGACGGCACGCTGAGTCTGATCCGCGAGGGCTGGATGGAGATTATGGTGCCGCTTCTGGCGGAACATCTGCTGCCGGTAGCGCGGCCGCACGAGACGCCCGCAAGCATCACCGCGCTAGTCCGCGATTTTGTCACGCAGTTGACCGGCAAGCAGACCATCTACCAGATGATGCGTCTGGCGGAGGAGATCCGTCGGCGCGGCGGTGTTCCCGCCGACCCGCAGGCGTATAAAGACGAATACCATGATCGGCTAATGACACGTATAGCGGCGCGGCGGCAGGGGCTGGCGGACGGCACGATCCCGCGCGAGGAGTTGCTGGTCGCTGGCTCATGCGCGATTCTGGAGGGGCTGCGCGACTGCGGGGTCGCCATCTATATCGCCTCCGGCACGGATGAGGCGTACGTGCTCGAAGAGGTGCGCCTGCTGGGTTTGGAGACTTTCGCGCCGAACCGAATCTACGGGGCGCAGGCCGATTTAGCGAGCTTTTCCAAGGAGTTGATCATCCGGCGCATACTCCAGGAAAACCGTGTGGACGGCGCGTCTCTGCTGGCCTTCGGAGACGGTTATGTCGAGATCGCCGACTGCAAGGCGGCCGGCGGTTTCGCGGTGGCGGTGGCTAGTGACGAAACCGCGCGCTCTGGACGTTGCGACGCCTGGAAACGCGAGCGTCTTATCGGCGCGGGCGCGGATGTGGTCATACCAGATTACAGAGAGGCCGCCGCGTTGCTGGACCACATCTGGGGAGGTGGGTCGTGACCAACCTTTTGGCTGCCTTTGACGCGGCACGGCTGCACGCGCTGTTATCCCGTTTCGAAAGTGCGCGTATTGCGGTGCTGGGAGATTTCTTCTTGGACATGTATTTCGAGCTCGCCCCCGCGCTTGTGGAAACATCGGTGGAAACAGGACGGCACGCGCATCAGGTGACCTGTGTGCGCCACGCGCCGGGTGCCGCCGGAACCGTGGTCAATAATCTGGCGGCATTAGGTGTGAGGCAGATTGCAGCGCTCGGCGTGACAGGTGAGGACGGCAACGGCTGGGAACTGCGCCGTGATCTGAAGGCTTTGGGTTGTGATGTCACACACCTGCATGCGGAACGGGCTTTCATGACGCCCGTTTACCTAAAGCCGCGCGATAAGACGTGCGCAAGTCTCGATGGCGAGCATGACCGCTACGACATCAAAAACCGGAGTCCGCTCCCTGGCCGCGCAGGCGCGGCACTGCTGGAGTCGCTTGATGCCGTCCTGCCACATGTCGACGCCCTGATCGTTATGGATCAGGTACCAGAAGAGGGGTGCGGTGTCATGTCGCCGACTTTGATCGCGGCTCTGGCTGAGCGCGTGCTGAAATTTCCCGAGATTGTGTTCTGGGCCGACTCGCGGCGCCGCATCTGTAAATATCGACGCATTACGGTCAAGCTGAACCAGTTCGAGCTGGTCGGCGAGAGGAAACCCTTGCCCGGCTCCAGTGTGCCTGAAGAAAAGCTCTGCGCTGCTATGAATGCCCTGGCGGCTACTGTAGGCGCGCCGGTATTTGTCACGGCCGAGCATCGCGGCGTCCGCGTGTCGGGGGCTGAGCCTGTAACCGTGCCGCCGGTTCGCGTGGCCGGGCCGATCGACCCTACCGGCGCGGGAGACTCCTTCACGGCTGGTGCCGTGGCGGCACTTGTGGCCGGCGCGACGGCTCCGGAGGCCGCTCTGGTCGGGAACCTCGCGGCCTCGGTGACCATCCGCCAGCTAGGTACGACCGGCACGGCCAGTCCGGCTGAACTCGTGAACGCGCTGGCGCTGTGGAGGGCACAACAGTTATGATCAGTCTCTTCGACCGCATGACTCTCTCGACGCGTCCGCTCGCCGAACGTGTCAACAAACTCGATTTTGAACGCGATCGTGTCGATCCTGAAATCTATGTGCCGCATCTGACTCCCGTTGCGCGGGAGGACGTCATACGCGCCGCCGCAGAAATCCGCAAGGTGCGCGCCTGCGGCGCACCGGCCATCCTGGCGTTCGGGGCGCATGCGATCAAGAACGGATTGTCGCCCGTCATGGTTCGTCTCATGCAAGGCGGTTGGATCACCCATTTCGCCACCAACGGCGCCGGCGTGATTCACGACTGGGAGTTCGCGTTTCAAGGTTTATCAGGAGAGGACGTTAAGCGCTACGTCGACGAAGGACAGTTCGGCCTCTGGGAGGAGACCGGCGCCTATCTGAATCTGGCCATCGCGGTCGGCGCGTATCAGGGTCTAGGCTACGGTGAAGCGGTCGGCGCGTTTGTGTCGAGTGACGGCTTGTTTATTCCATGCGGCGACGAGCTTGACGCCGCCATCTCCGCAGGCGCGTGCGGGGAAGCGGATGAAGCGGCGCTGGCGCGCGCCGCCGCCGCCGCAGATCTCAAAGGGCTGTTGATCCGTTTGCGCGCGCGCCCGGGTTTCATGCGGGTGGACCACCCTTATAAGGCCAGCGGACTGCAAGCCGCCGCCTACGCGGCAGGCGTTCCTTTCACGGCGCACCCGATGTTCGGGCATGACATCATCTACACGCACCCGCTTAACCGCGGCGCTCCGATCGGACGCGCGGCTGACCGCGACTTTCTTGTTTTCGTCAATGCGGTGAGCCACTTGGAGGGCGGCGTATATCTTTCCGTGGGCTCGGCCGTCATGTCGCCCATGATTTTCGAAAAGGCGCTTTCCATGGCGCGCAATGTGGCGCGGCAGCGCGGAAAGGCGATCAACGACTTTTCGATCTATGTGGTGGATCTGGCAGACTCAACATGGGACTGGGCCCGCGACGGCGAGCCGCCGCAGGACACACCCGCCTACTACCTGCGGTTCTGCAAAACGTTTTCGCGGATGGGCGGCCGCATGACATACACCAGCGCTGATAACCGCTCGTTTCTGGTGGCGCTGCTGCGGGAATTGGAACACGGTTCTGCTTAGCGGAGGAAGCGACAACAAAGGGAAGCTAATACATGACACAAACTTTGCATGCGAATCTTATTAGTTATGCGTCCGACACGGCGGACAGGCTGATGAAAACGGATTTCGTTAAACTGGCGGAGATCGGCGAGGTGTTGCTAAAATCCAAGGCAGAGGGACGGGCGATCTTTCTGATGGGCAACGGCGGCAGCGCGGCCACGGCTTCGCATGTGACCAATGATCTGGTCAAGGGCTGCCGCGTCGGTGACACGCCGGGTTTTCGCGCGTTCTGCCTGAGTGATTCCAGCGCGCTGGTGACCTGCCTGGCCAACGATTTCTCTTACGAGGAAATCTATTCGGTCCTTCTGCGAAGCTACGCGAAGGCCGGTGATGTGGTGTTGGCTTTCAGCGGCAGCGGCAATTCTCCGAATATCGTGCACGGACTCGCGACGGCGCGCGAGATGGGGTTGACCACGATCGGCTTTGGCGGACGCGGCGGCGGCAAGATGAAGGCGCTGTGCGACCACATCCTTATCGCGCCGACCGATTCGATGGAGATGCTGGAAGACCTGCACCTGATATATTGCCACGATCTGGTGTGCGCGATGCGCCCCGCGCTGTCCTCAGTGGCGGGCGGGGGAAACGCAGGATGCTTAGTAAGTTGAAAAACTGAACCAAAATGCTGATAGGCGCTATAGATGGCGGCGGCACCAAGGTGCTGACCGCTGTGTTGACGGAAACGGGGCAGATTCTGGCGCGGCGGCAGGCTGCTGCGCCGACCGCAGACGTTCCCGGCTATTTCCGGCAATGCGCGGAGATGCTGGCGGCTTGTGCGGGAGAGGCCGGCTGCGGCGTTTTCTCGCTCGCGGGAGTGGGCATGAACATCCCCGGCATGGTGACACCGGATGGATACGTGTTGGGCTCCCCCTCGGCCGACTGGGGCAGGTTTGACGCGCGTCCGTTGCTTTCGACAGCGTTGGGCATTGCAAGTGAAAGGGTCTTTTTCGAGAACGACATCAACGCCTGCGCATTGGCGGAACAGCGCTTCGGCGGAGCTGGCGGAGATTTCGTCTGGATTACCGTCAGTACCGGCAACGGCGGGGCGGTGGTAGCGAACGGGCGGCTGGCAAGGGGGGGCGGAGGCTGCGCCGGCGAATTTGGTCATCTCAAGGTTGAACGCGACAAACCTTATCCCTGCGGTTGCGGCGGCATGGGCTGTCTGGAGGCGCACGCGTCAGGGGTCGCCATCGCGCGCCGCGCACGCGAGGCAGGTTTGCCTGACGGCACCGACGCTAGAAAATGCGAAGAGCTGGCGCGGCAAGGGAACGCCGCCGCACTGGCGGTTTATGATCAGACGGGAGTTTATCTCGGCCGCGCGCTGGCCATCGCCGCGAACCTGCTGAACCCTTCCCATGCGTTCATCGGCGGTGGCGTCTCGAAGGCGCTGGATCTGATGCTGCCGGGCATAAGCCGGACGTTGTCGGCCGAGGCGGTGCCGCAATGCGCCGGTCTGGAAGTCTTGCGCACCCGGTTGGGCTACGAGGCGGCCCTGCTGGGCGCGGGAGCCGTGTGTCTGGAAGGATTGCGCTAGACCAAAATATTACGGGTATTGACCGGGCGGATGCTCAGACCGGGTTAGGGAGGGTGCCGCGCGGGATGGCCAGGCGGCGTCTCGCGGCTGGGCCGCGAATGATCGCGGGGGCTATGCGGACGCCTCGGGGAGGCGTCCCTGCCATGCGAACCGCAGATGTTGGTAGGGATGGGCAACTAAACAGACGTATGATTATAACAGCAGGCAACCAGAAACCAGGACCCAGCATCGCTGCGCCGGTGCCCCTTACTCTTCAACTATCATTGCTGTACGCAACTTGTCGGTTTTAGGCGCAGCTTCGCTAGCCGTCGAAGGGGTAGTTAGCGGCGTGGTCTGCAATTGTAGTGGCGAGTTGGACGAGTGTCAGTTGTTGTCCCTGCCCCCATGTCGGTCATACCATAAAGCAGATTGCATGGTGTCGAGGGATCGGTATAATGGGCGGCACAAGGAGGTGGGTATGCGCTTGAGAAGAGTTTTTGCCGTACGGGCGGCTGTTTTGGGCATGGCATTTTATTTTGCAGGAGTTTTTAATATGAAGATAGCCAAAGCGGACGGTGCGGGTGTGTCGCAGGCGCATACGGTATTGACTGTGGCGGAGGGGAAGCGGCTGATTGCCAAGGCTGTCGCGCGTATGCCCGAGGTGAGGAATGCGCTGGCAAAAGGCATGGTGATCATCTGCAAGGGCACGACCAATACTTATGTGGCGGAGGAACTGTTGGGCGAAAGCATTGCGCCTGGTGATTTTGTCATCGGCAGAGTGACTCCGGCCAAGGGCGGCGCGGTCTTGGCCGCGAACAAGAAAATGCATGAAATAGTCTTGGTGAAAGGTGTGCGCCAACCCGAGATGGGTTTTGATGAAGCTTTGTCGAAACTGCAGGCTGGAGACGTGGTCATCAAAGGCGGCAACATGCTTGATTACGGCAACAAGGTCGCAGGCGTGTGGATCGGCAGTCCGACGGCAGGCACCACTGGCAAGATCATGCCGTATGTGATCGGGCGCAAGGCGCATCTGGTGATACCTATCGGGCTGGAGAAGCAGGTTGCCGGTCTGGGGACGGAGATTGTTGGCAGGATCAACGAGCCGACGGCTGAAATAACCAAGTTGCCCTCGATGTGGCTTTTGAGGGGACACATTGTGACCGAGATCGAGGCGTTGGGGATTTTGGCAGGGGTCGAGACTTTTCAGGCTGCGGCCGGAGGGATCGGCGGTGCGGAAGGGGCCAGTTGGCTGGTCTGGCGCGGCAGTGAAAGCGCTGTCCGCAAGGCGTTGGAAATAACCGCTGGCTTGCAAGGAGAGTGCCCGTTCGCTTCCAAGGCGTCAAAATAGGGGGTGTGATTTTACTTCGTTGCATCACATCTGGAATTCAGAATACAGGAGTCAGAATTCAGAATTGGTTTCCAACGACTTACGCATGATTTCGCTTCTTTCTATCGCGAATAGATTGTCACGCGGGGCCGGATGCCTTATGATTCGGCAATCATTGTATGAGGCAGGCACTAATAGATGCGTAAAGCGAAAATAAGACGGACTGAACGGATTGAGCGTTACCTGATCCGTATCATACAGGAACCGGGCGCCGACCAGGGACATCCCTGGCCGATCCGCTGGTTGCTAACAATGCTAAAGGCCGGTTCAGTGCTATTCAAGGGTGTTGTTGTAGCACGGCTGTTTCTTTACAATGTCGGCATTTTCCGCCGTTATCCGCTAGGCTGCCAGGTCATAAGCGTCGGCAACATTACGGCCGGCGGTACAGGCAAGACCCCGGTGGTGGAGATATTTGCGCGTGAATTGCAGAAGTCCGGCCGCAAGGTGGCGATTCTCAGCCGCGGGTACCGCAAGAAAGAGCTGCCGTGGTACCAGAGGCTGTTCCGCGAATCGATCGAGCCGCCGCGGGTGGTCAGCGACGGCAAGCGTCTGCTGCTGGACAGCGAGATGGGCGGCGACGAACCTTATATGTTGGCGAGCAACCTGCCCGGGGTGGTGGTGCTGGTCGACCGTAACCGTGTAAAGAGCGGCCGGTTTGCGGTCAAGCGTTTCGGCAGTGACACACTGATTCTGGATGACGGGTTTCAGTACCAGAAGCTGCGTCACCGGCTGGAGATAGTGTTGGTAGATAAGACCAACCCGTTCGGCAACGGCTGCATGCTGCCGCGCGGTGTGTTGCGCGAGCCGGTTCGCAATCTCAAACGCGCCGACTTCATCTTCATAACCAAGTCAGACGGCAATTCCGCCGAGCTGCGTCAGCGCATACGCGAGCGAAACGCGACGGCTGAGATTATCGAGTGTCGCCATCAGCCGCGTTACCTGCATAATGTCTTCAACGCGGACCATGTCGCTTTGGATTGGTTGAAAGGCAAGACCGTGACCTCGTTGTCGGGTATCGCCGTGCCGCAGAGTTTCGAGAACTCCCTGCGCATGCTGGGAGCGAAGGTGATCTATTGCGAGCGTTATGCAGACCATCACCGCTATAACGCGCAGGAGATTATCAATGCTGTCAACAAGGCGGCCGATATGCATGCCGACGCTCTGCTGACCACCGAAAAGGACGCGGTGCGTTTTCCCAAGCTGGAGACGACCCCGGTGCCGGTGTTTTATCTGCGGGTGGACATCGAACTTATAGACGGGGCGGAGAATTTTCATGAGGCGGTCGAGCACATTTGTTTCAGGAAAGGCGCGGCGCGTTTGTCGCACGGCACGGATGATGTACAGAAAGCGTGAGAACCCTTGACGCGGAGTACGGCACAGGTTGAGCAGACCGCGCACCCGCGTGTTTTGCGTTCGGTATCGGTGGTCAGCATGATGACCGCCGTGAGCCGTATATTGGGTCTGGCGCGCGAAGTCGCCATGGCCTATTTCTTCGGCACTTCGGCGCTGAAGTCCGCATTTGACATCGCGTTCGTGGTCCCCAACCTATTCCGGCGTCTTTTCGGCGAGGGTGCTTTGTCGAGCGCCTTCGTGCCGATTTTTAGCGAGACCATGGTTAAAGAGGGTCGGGAGCAGGCCTATGTTTTTGCGCGTCGGCTGATCACTTTGCTGGTGGTGTTTATGAGCACGGTCACGCTGGCGGGCATCCTGCTGAGCTATCCGCTGGCCGCGATCCTGCCGCCAGAGAGCCGCTGGCTGCTGCCATTGCCGATGTTGCGCGTGATGTTGCCATACGCGGTGCTGATATGCGTGGCGGCGCTGGTCTCAGGCATGCTTAACACTTTGGGTAAATTCGCGATATCGTCGTTGACCCCCTTTCTCCTGAACCTGATCTGGCTGGCAACGTTGTTCTGTGTCTTTCCGTTTGTCCGTGATCTGCCGGAGCAGCGCATCATGGTTCTGAGCTGGGCGGTATTGTTGGCGGGGCTGGCACAGTTGCTGTTTCAGTTACCCTCCCTGGCGCGGAGCGGCTTCCGCTTCAGTCTGTGTTTCAAAGGGGTGCGCACCGATCCCAAACTGCGGCGTGTGCTCAGGCTGATGGGGCCGGCCGCGCTGGGGATCGGCCTGATACAGATCAACGTGTGTATGGACAAGATGCTGGCTTTCTGGGCCGACCCCGGCGCGCCTGCCATGCTGGAGTATGCGGAAAGGTTGATCTACCTGCCGCTCGGGATGTTCGGCACGGCGTTCATGACCGTGCTGCTTCCGACCTTTTCGAAGCAGTCGGCGGCCGGCGACATGGATGGAATGCGGAGCACGCTGGAGCGCGCGATCCGGAATCTGGCGGTGATCATGGCGCCTTGCTCGCTGGCGTTGGTTGTATTAGCTCTGCCGCTGATAGAATTGATCTATTCTTTCAAGGGCGGACAGTTCGACCAGGAGGCGGCGGTACTCAGCGCCCGGGCCTTGGCGGCATACGCGCCAGGATTGCTGTTTTTCAGTTTTCAGAAGGCGGTGGTTCCGGCCTTTTACGGTCGGCAGGATCTGCGCACTCCGGTGAGGGTCAGCATGTTCGGGTTGGTGCTTAACGTCGTTCTCAACGTTACCAGCGTCTTGCTGCTGCCGCACGGTTGGAAACATGCGGGCATTGCCGCTTCCACGGTCTTGACCAGCATAGTGAACGGTTTGACCTTGGCGGTGATACTGCACCGCCGTCAGGGCGCTCCACGCGTGGGAGCGGTGCTGGTGCCGGTTCTAAAAGCCTTGGCTTGCGCGCTGGTCATGGCGGTGGCGGCACGCGCGGTCTTCGCGGCGTGCGGCGGCGGCGCTTTCGGGACGTTGCCGGGCGGCAAGATCGGGCAGGTCGCGGTGATGTCCGTGACTATTGCGGCGGGTGTCTTGGTTTATGGAGGACTGATGTTGCTGGTGAGCCGCGCGGAGTTGATCGAGATGGCGGGTGATTTGCTGGGACGCAAGAAATTAAGGAGGGGCGGGAATGGCTAAGACATTTGTGGTGGCGTGCGGCGGGACCGGCGGCCATGTTTTTCCTGGTTTGGCGGTGGCGGATGAGCTGGAACGCAGAGGGCATACGGTAGAAGTGTGGTTGGCGGGGCGCGATATCGAAGCCTGCGCCACCGGCGACAGCGAACGAAAATTGTTCGCGACCGGTATGCGGCAGGCATCTTTGCGGACGCTGCCCCATGCCTTGCGCTCGGTTTGGAGCTGCCGGGAAAGGATTAAGAGTCTCAATCCCGACGCGTTGCTGGCGATGGGCAGCTACTCTAGCCTTCCGCCGGTGCTGGCGGCACACTTACGTCGCGTGCCTGTGGTGCTGCATGAGGCCAACACGGTGCCAGGCAAGGCCGTGGAGGTGCTTTCACGGTATGCGGCCATGACCGCCTACAGCTTCGCGGGCACTGAGAAATGGTTGCATGGTCGGCGAACGTGCCGTACCGGTCTGCCGGTGCGGAGTGACCTGCAGGGATGTGAGCGCTTCAGCGAAATCCCGGACGGTGCATTCACTTTCTTTGTGACCGGCGGAAGTCAGGGCGCGCGGCGGGTAAACGAGCTGGTATCGCAGGCGATGTGTTTGCTGAAGCAATCCGGCACATATGAGTTTTATGTGATACACCAGTGCGGGCAGGCCGACGAGCAACACTTGCGGGAGCGTTACCAGTCGGCTGGTGTCAACGCCAAGGTGTGCGCGTTCATACGCGAGATGGGTAGCGCCTACGCCACCGCCGACTTTGTGATCGCGCGGGCCGGGGCCTCCACCTGTTGGGAGCTTTGTCTGCTGGGCAAGCCCGCGCTGCTGATCCCGCTGCCCGAGGCCAAGCGCAATCACCAGCATCTTAACGCGGCGGCTTTGATGAACGGCGGCGGTGTGGACGAGGGCATTCAGAGCGAACTATCAGGACGCTCGATCATGCGTTATCTGCAGAACAAGATCAAAAGCCCGGAGAAGCTGGCCTCGATGGGCGCGGCGCTCAAAGCCTTGGCCGTGCCGGACGCCGCCTTCCGCGTTGCAGATGTGATGGAGTCCGTCTGATTGGCAGTTTGACGCTTCGACACATTCCTGAAAACGGCACGATTTGCCAAAAGCGCGCGTTTCATTCCGCGCTTCAACTATTGTGAATCGCACTCTTGCACCCTCCTTGACAGGTGTCTCGCGACGCGTTATAGTTTTTACCTATTGAAGTAACTTTTGTATACGGAAGCATTGGGAGGCAATATGCGTCAGCCGGACATTAGATATCTGTTCAGTTGTGTTTTGGCTATGAGCGCGTTGGTCTGGCACTGTCACGGGAACGAGTTGACGGTCAACGCCATTGATTTCGATATCGGCAATGCTCGAGTCAGCCTCAAGGGCGAAGCATACGCTGACGGGCATAGCTGCATCTGGCACGGGGATGGCGTACCTGACAAAGCCGAGTACCTTATTGAATTCCCGACTGACGGCGATTATACGCTCTATGTCCTTTATGCCGCGCAACAGGCGCGTCCCGTTGAAATCCTGCTGGATGATAATAAGGTGCATGTCGGGTTAAGCTCGGCCACCGGCGGCTGGAACACGAAGACCGCAAAATGGGAGAAACAGTTGGTACTCAAGAGTGTGTCGGCCGGGATGCGTAAGCTCACATTACGGCGCAGCGCACCCTTCCCGCACATCTGCGCATTGCGGCTGGAACCGGTAAAAACATTGCCTGAAGGCAAATCCATAACGAGAGCGGATCCGGGGAAAGTCGCCATGATTCTTGAAGAGATCGCCCGCGGCAAGCGTTTGCGCGCCCTGCGCCGTAAACTTCTGGTTTACGATCCCGCGGCGGTGCGCCGGGCCTTCGATGATCTTGAGAAAACATTTCCTGAAAAATATGCGGCTACCGAATACCGGCAGAATCTGGAAGCGTTCAGTCGGGAGAGCAAGGGTCTGCTGGAGCTTGTTGAAAAAGGTCGGGAGTATGATGCGGAGCGGGTTGACAAGTTGCTTTCAGGTGTGCGCTCCGCGCTGCTGGCGAACCCGCTGCTTGATCTCGACCGGTTGCTGGTGGTACGGCGCCGCATACGGGGTGGACACCGCGCACGATTAGCCAGAGGGGCTGAGTTGGGTTGGGTTTCCAACAACTATCTTAACCATACGGATTTGCGGGGAATCGGTTACGACAACGAGGTCGCGGTCATGACCGGTCTGCGGGACGCCAGGCCGACGCTTAAGGAGCTGTACAGGCCTGAACGTAACACACTGGTGCGCGACGTGCGGTTGGACTTTTCCGGACAAAAGATGTTGTTCTCCGGTCTGGATCACACAAACCGGTGGGCGGTGTTCCAGATCAACGCGGATGGTGGGGGATTGATTCAGCTATCGCCTGACAATTACCCGGACTTGGACTTTTTCGATGCCTGCTATTTGCCGAACGGCAAAGTCATCCTGTGTTCAAACGCCTATTATGTCGGCGTGCCTTGTCTGGACGGCAAATACAAGGTCTGTTCACTCTATCTTCTTGATCCGGCTACGAAAAAGCTGCGCCAACTGACCTTCGATCAGGATCACGGCAATGATCCGGTGGTTCTGAATGACGGGCGCGTGTTGTATCAACGCTGGGAATACAGCGACATCCCTCACTATTTCGGGCGTCGCCGTATGACTATGAATCCAGACGGTACCAGTCAGCTTGCGCTGTACGGCAGCAACTCGTGGTTCCCGACCGCTTTTCGTTTCGCCCGGCCTGTGCCGGGGCACCCCACCTTGCTGGCGGGCATAATCAGCGGTCATCATTGCCGGGGCAGCTACGGCGATGTCGGCAGGCTAGCCCTGCTTGACCCGGCCTTGGCAGGCGCCTATCCATTCCGTTACCGCCCTGTTTCTAAAGAATGGGGTGAGACCGGCCAGCCGATCGCGGTCACCCCCGAAATACTGCCTGCTGAAAAGACCGGCTTCGTGCAGTTGATTCCCGGTTACGGAAAGCCGGTGGCGGGCACGGTATGTGATGCCGCTGTGACCGATGTGTATCTGAAGCAGCATCCGTCGCTGGCCACCCATCCTTATCCGCTTAGTGAAAAATATTTTCTGGTGGCAATGAAACCCGATGAGGAAAGTCTGTGGGGCATTTACCTGGTGGATGTTTTCGACAACGCCACACTCATTGCCGAGGAGGAAGGTGCGGCGCTTTTCGAGCCGCAGCTCTTCCATCCGCGTCCACGGCCTCCGATCATGCCGGATCGCGTGAATCTCGCCGTCAAGACGGCGGACGTTCATATCGCGGACATCTATTTTGGTCCCGGATTGCAGGGTTTGCCGCGCGGCACGGTCAAGGCGATACGCGTCTTCGCCTATCATTTCTGCTATATCGGCAAAGGTGGTTTCCCGTTGATCGGCACACAGTCCGGCTGGGACGTCAAGCGTGTTCTCGGAACAGCGAGGGTAGAGGCCGACGGCTCCGCCTGTTTTCAGATTCCGGCCAACACACCGGTCTCGCTGCAGCCGCTGGATGCCGACGGCAACGCGGTTCAGATTATGCGCAGTTGGCTGGTGGGAATGCCGGGCGAGCGCGTCTCCTGCGCTGGCTGTCACGAAGACCGCCGCGCTTCGCTGCCACCGCATCGCAGCATCGCCGAGACGCGGCACAGCGAGCCGCTCACGCCTTGGCATGGACCGGCCCGCCCCTTTGCTTTCACGCACGAGGTCTATCCTGTATTGGAGCGTAACTGCATCGGCTGCCACAGTGACAAGCAGACCGTCGGGCTGCGCAGCAAACCCTGTTTCAAAGATACCAGAACAGCATATAACACGTTGCACCCATACGTCCGCCGCGCTGGTGTCGAAAGCGACATGGAACTGTTGAATCCTATGGAGTACCACACCTCCACCAGCCGTCTATTCCAGATGCTGGAGAAGGGGCACCGCGGGGTAACTTTCGCTACGATGGGAAACGAAGCGCGCGAGCGTCTCGCCTGCTGGATAGATTTGAACGCTCCCTTCGCCGGGAACTGGGATCCGCCAGAGTGGAAAGGGACGGATCCGGTGAAGCGCCGCTGTGAACTCGCGAGCAAGTTCGCCGGTCTGGATGTGAATCCCGAGGCCGAATATGCCGCTGCGGCAGAGGCTTTGTGCAACCGCCCGCCGGTCGATTTTGTCAAACCGCCGCCGGTCGCGCCTGTTACCCCGGACAACCTGCAGGCAGACGGGTTCCCTTTTGACGCCGACGCTGCCCGCCGCCTGCAGACGGTCTGCTCCGGCTCAATGCCGGACCGCCTCGATTTGGGCAACGGTGTTGTCATGAGGCTGGCCGCGATTCCGGCGGGCGCATTTGTCATGGGCAGTCTGGAAGGCGCGCCGGACGAGCGCCCGTGCGCGGCGGTGCGGATCAGAAAGCCGTTTGGCATGTCGGTCAACGAGGTGACCAACGGACAGTACGCGCAGTTCGATCCCGAGCATGACACGCGCTATATCGACATTCATTTCATGGATCATGTGGTGCCGGGGCATATCGCAAACCACCCGGATCAGCCTGTCGCGCGCGTGTCGTACGACGAAGCCCTGGACTTCTGCGCATGGCTGAGCGAGAAGTCCGGTCTGCGCGTGACGCTGCCCGACGAGGCGCAATGGGAGTGGGCGGCGCGCGCGGGCACGGCGACACAGTTTTTCTACGGTGACATGCAGAGCGATTTCGGGCGTTTCGCCAATCTGGCGGACAGTGACCTGCGCAACTACAGGATGACGTGGGAGGGGGCTAGCGTGTTGCAGAACCGTTTTTCCTATCCGCCGGAGATGAACTTCCCGTTGCACGACCCGCGTTTCAAAGACAACTGGTTCGTGGTGGATTATGTCGGGCAGACCGAAGCCAATGTCTGGGGTTTGCAAGACATGATCGGCAACGTCAGCGAATGGACCCGCTCGACCTACGCGCCTTATCCTTATGACGAAAAGAGCGCGGCGCGTGACGGACGCAAGGTCGCGCGCGGCGGCTCGTGGGCTGATCGGCCGGCTGACGCCGGTTCGACGGTGCGTCGCGCCTACCAGCCGTGGCAGAAGGTCTTTGACGTGGGCTTCCGCGTGATCGTGGAACAGGATTGAGGTGTTGATTGTTGGACAGTCTGAAAACAGAGAAAGGGAAGCATGAAAATCGTAAGAATCGCAGACGAGACCGGCAGGGTGACCTATGCTGTTGCTGAAGCAAGCGGTTATCGCCTTATAAAGGGGTCAATCTTTGAAGAACACATGATTACGGAGGAGACGGTCCCGACGGGTCAAGCTAAGCTACTCAAGCCGGTCGAGCCGCCGCAGGTGGTCGCCATCGGGTTAAACTACCGGAAGCATGCGCAAGAGAGTAACATGGCCGAACCGTCCGCTCCGGTGGTTTTCATAAAGACCTGCAACACGGTGGTCGGGCCTGGCGATCCGGTCATTCTGCCCGCCATGGCCCCTGACGAGGTTGACTACGAAGCAGAACTGGTGATTGTAATCAAAAAGACTGCCAAAAATGTGCCGGAAGAACAAGCCGACCAATATATCCTCGGGTACACCTGCGGCAACGATGTCAGTGCGCGTGACTGCCAGTTGCGTACCGACAAACAGTGGGCGCGCGGCAAATGTTTCGACTCCTTCGCCCCCCTCGGCCCCTGCATCGCGACAGCCCTCGACGGCGACAACCTTGACATCCGCCTGCTGTTGAACGGCACGGTCATGCAGGCTTCGAACACTTCGGACATGATCTTTAAGTGCCGCTATATCGTCAGTTATCTCTCGCGCTGCATGACGCTCCTGCCGGGTTGCGTCATCATGACAGGCACACCATCAGGCGTTGGCATGGGACGTAAGCCGCCTGTCTGGTTGCGGGCCGGTGACCAAATGACTGTCGAGATCGAGGGCATTGGCGCTCTGACCAATAACGTTGTAAAGGAGACTTTCGGTGACAACTAAAACACAACTTTTTATTGACGGCAAATGGGTTGACGCTTCTTCGGGAAGAACGATCAGCGTGATCAATCCCGCGACCGGCAAAATCCTCGCGGAAGTCCAGAAGGCATCACAGAAAGATATCTCTGCCGCGATCATGGCCGCCCGTAAGGCGTTTGATCATGTCTGGGGGCCGATGAATCCCTATGAACGCAGCGTCTGGCTGCACAAGGTCGGCGATGCGATCATTCAACATCAGGAAACCCTGGCGCAGATCGAATCAGATGATGTCGGCAAACCGATTATCGAAAGCCGCGGTGTTGACGTCGCTTCCGGTGCCGCAACCTTTCATTATTTCGCCAACATCTGCGTCGAGGTCATGGGTGAGGTTCAGCCTTCGCCTTACAGCCAGGTGCTGGATTACACGATCCGCGAGCCGCTCGGCGTGGTGGGCGCGATCATTCCGTGGAACTTTCCCTTCCTAATCGCCTGCCGCAAAATTGCTTCGGCATTGGCCGCGGGCAACACCATGGTCATCAAACCCGCTTCGTGGGCACCCTTGAGCGTCTTAATGCTGGGCGCGATCTTTGAGGAGGTTGGCCTGCCTGCGGGTGTCCTGAACATTGTCCCCTCGAGCGGGCAGGATGCGGGCGATGCTTTTGTCAACTCCGACATCATCACGGACATAACCTTTACGGGTTCAACGGAGATCGGCAGCAAGCTCTACAGCGCATGTGCCCCGAAACTTAAGGGTTGCACATTGGAACTCGGCGGCAAGAGTCCCGGACTGATACTTCCTGACTGCGACATGAAGGAGACCGTCGACGGCACACTCTTCGGCGTTTTTCTGAATCAGGGCGAATGCTGCTGCGGCCTGACACGGTTGATTGTGCATGAGACCGTGTACGACGAGTTTGTGAAAAAATTCGTCGCTGGCTGCAAGGCTATCAAGATCGGTATGCCGCGTGACGAGCAGACGCGCCTCGGCCCGCTGGTGCATCCCGACCACCTGAAGAGCGTGATGGAATATGTCGAGTCCGGCCTGAAAGAAGGCGCGACCTTGCTCTGTGGCGGCAAGACGGTTGCAGAGGGGGACCTGGCCAACGGCAGCTTCATGGAGCCTACGGCCTTTTGCGACGTGAAGCCGTCGATGCGGATATGGCGCGAGGAGATTTTCGGGCCGGTCGTGGTGATTGTCAAAGCGTTGTCTGTGGATGAGATGGTCAAGATGGCCAACGACACGCCTTACGGTCTGTCCGCCAGCGTGTGGACGACCAATCTGAAGACCGCGCATACCCTTGCTCCACAAATCAACGCCGGCACGGTCTGGTTCAATCTTCATAACTTCGTCTTCCCGAGCGCGCCTTACGGCGGCTTCGGTGTCAGCGGGATCGGCATCGAGCTGGGCAAGCAGGGCATGCTTGCTTTGACGAGAACCAAGAACGTCATGGTCAGTTTGTTTCCCGATGGCTTCACGTGGTATTGAGAGGAGTTAACGAAATGGACAACATCAAGAATGTGGAGCACCTGGTTTTGCGTAAGCTGTGTGCGGAAATCCAGAAGAGCCGCGGTATTCCTGAAGCCGATGCCGCGGCGGTTTCCGACTGTCTCGTCGGTGCGAATCTGATGGGACTTGACACGCATGGTGTCATCCGCCTCAAGTTCTACATGGACCGCGTGAAGGCCGGCGGTAACAACGCTGTGCCGAACATGCGTGTCGTT